>JAGNIJ010000008.1 GCA_018001225.1 Kiritimatiellia bacterium
TTCGACCGGGTTTATGTGACTTCGTGCACACATCACCCCCTACCCAGAAGTCGAAAAAACCCCTCCCTCGACTCGAATCTGCCGTCCTGTACGCACTGACAGGATAAGAAAAGGGCCAAACACGAGGCGCGCGCCCCGCTGCGGGGCGCGCTCTTGCTTTTCAGCCTGGGGGCCTCAATCCTTCAGGACGCCTCCGGTACTCGCGCTGCTGGCCATCTTCGTGTACCGCGCCAGCCAGCCGGTCTTGAATCGGGGCTCGGGCGCGCGCCAGGCCTGCCGGCGCGCCGCCCACTCGCCGTCCGAAATCTTTGCGTTCAGCTGCCGGGCCGGGAGGTCGATGGATAGGAGGTCGCCGTCCTTCAGCAGTCCGATCGGCCCGCCCTCCGCCGCCTCGGGCGAGACGTGGCCGATGCACGCGCCGCGCGTGCCGCCGCTGAACCGGCCGTCCGTGATCAGCGCCACCTTGTCGCCCAGCCCCTGCCCCATGATGTAGCTCGTCGGCGAGAGCATCTCCTGCATGCCGGGCCCGCCCTTCGGACCCTCGTAGCGGATCACCACCACGTGGCCGGGCTTCACCTTGCCGGCCAGGATGCCCTCGCAGGCGTCTTCCTGCGACTCGAAAATGATCGCCGGGCCCTCGTGCTTCAGCATCTTCGGGTCCACGCCGGCCGTCTTGATCACCGCGCCCTCGGGCGCGAGGTTGCCATAGAGGATGGAGAGGCCGCCCTCCCGGCTGTACGCGTTCTCGACAGGCCGGATGCAGGCCGGATCCTTGCTCTTGGCCCGCGCAATGACTTTCCCCAGCGTCTTGCCCGTTACGGTTCGGCACGCGGTGTTCAGCAGGCCGCGAATCTTGCCGATTTCGTTGAGAATGGCGCTGATGCCGCCCGCGCGGTCCACGTCCTCGACATGGTACGGCGAGGACGGCGAGACCTTGCAGATGTTCGGGCATTTCTTCGACAGCTCGTTGATGCGGGCGAGGTCATACGCCACGCCCGCCTCGTGCGCGATGGCCAGCGTGTGCAGCACCGTGTTCGTGCTGCCGCCCATGGCCATGTCCAGCACGAAGGCGTTGTCCAGCGACTCCGCCGTGACGATGTCGCGCGGCTTGAGATCCTCGCGGACCATCTCCACGATCCGTTTTCCGGCGGTGCGCCACAGGCTGCGCCGCTTAGGGTCCTCGGCCAGGATCGTGCCGTTGCCGGGCAGGGCCAGGCCGATCGCCTCGCAGAGGCAGTTCATCGAATTGGCCGTGAACATGCCGGAGCAGGAGCCGGCGCCGGGGCAGGCGTGGCAGGATATGTCCTCGAGCTGCTCCTCGGAAATCTTACCCGCCTTGAACGCGCCGATACCCTCGAACACGCTGATCAGGTCCACCGCGCGGCCGTCCGGCATCTTGCCCGCGCGCATCGGGCCGCCGCTGACGAAGATCGTCGGGATGTTGCACCGCAGCGCGCCCATGACCATGCCGGGGACGATCTTGTCGCAGTTCGGGATGCAGACCATGCCGTCGAACAGGTGCGCGTTGACCATGGTCTCGACGCAGTCGGCCACCAGCTCGCGGCTGGGCAGGGAATACTTCATGCCCGCGTGGCCCATCGCGATGCCGTCGCAGATGCCGATGGTGTTGAACTCGAACGGCGTGCCGCCGGCCGCGAGGATGGCCTTGCGGACCAGGTCGCCGACCTTCCGCAGGTGGACGTGGCCGGGTATGATATCCGTGTACGAGTTGCAGATGGCGATGAACGGCTTGCGCATCGCCTCGGTGGTGAGCCCCGTGGCCCGCAGGAGGCTGCGGTGCGGCGCGCGCTCGAAACCCGTCTTGACCTTGTCGCTTCTCATGGTGATGTCCTTTCCGTTCGTTCCAAGGCTTTAGAGATGGGGGCGGCCTGCCCGAAAGGCAAGGAGAATCGGCCCGGGCGAAAGGCTGTTGCGCGGCGGGGCGTCTTTTGCCATAGTTTGGCCGCCATGAAATCCGTGCGACTGATGACCCTGGCCGCCGCGGCGGCAGGACTGGCGTGGGCGGACCCGGCCGCGGCCCGGTCGGTGGCTGTGGACGGCTATGCCGCCATGGTGAACCAGCGCGTGATTCTCAAGAGCGAGGTCTTCGCCATGGTCTACCCCCTCCAGCAGAAGCTGAAGCTGGAGCACTCGGGCTCCGAGCTGGAGAAGAAGCTGGAAGAGGCCTACACGAACGTCCTGGAAAGCCTGATCGAGCGCGCCCTGATCGTCGAGGAGTTCGTTCGCCAGGGCCGCATGCTGCCCGACCGCGCCATCGACAGCCAGGTCAACAGCCTGATCAGCGAGCGGTTCAACAACAACCGGATGGCCTTCCTCGACGCCCTCGCCGAGGAACGGCTCACCCTCGCGGAATGGCGCGAGCAGGCCAAGGACGGGCTCATCGTCACCATCCTGCGCCGCACGGAGATCCTCGACCGCGTGGCCGTCGCCCCGCGACAGGTCCGCGAGTACTACGAACAGCATCTCGACAGCTACCGTACCCCGGAGGAAGTCCAACTCCGGCTGATCGTCCTGCATCCCGGCGCCACGCCGGAGGAGCGTGCCGCGAAGATCGAGGAGGCCCGGCGCATCCGCGAGCGGCTCGCGGGCGGCGAGGATTTCGCGACCGTCGCCAAGACCGTGTCCGAAGGCCCCAAGGCCGCGCAGGGCGGCGACATGGGGTGGATGCAAACCTCCGACCTGCGGGCCGAACTGGCCGCCGGGGTGAAGGATCTCGGGCCGGGCCAGTTGAGCGAGGTCATCGAAACCTCCGACGAAATCTACCTCGCCAAGGTGGAGGGCCGGAAGCAGGCAGCGGTCGCGCCCTTTGAGGAAGCGCGCCGGAACATCGAGGATCGCCTGCACAAGCAGGAACTGGAACGCCTGTACGACGCCTGGATCGCGCGCCTGAAGAATCGCTTTTACGTCAAGGTGTTCTGAACGGCCACGGGCCGGACCGAGCCATGAGCGCGACGCTCCGCATCGGAATCACCCTCGGCGACGCCAACGGTATCGGGCCGGAAATCGCCCTGCGCGCCGTCACCCGCCGGGGCTGGCCGAAGAACGTGCAGTTCGTGCTCATCGGCGCGCCGGCCGTGATCCAGGCACAGGCCCGCGCCCTCCGTCTACCGCGGCCCGGACCCCGCGTATTCATCTGGAACCCCGTCCCCGCGCTCGCGCCGGCCTGGAAGCCCGGAAGCATCCGCGCCGACGCGTCGCGCGCGGCCGACGCCTGGATCCGCGCCGCCGTCGTCGCCTGCCTGGACGGCCGGCTGCACGCCATGGTGACCGCGCCGATCTGCAAGGAAGGATTTCAGAAGGCCGGCATCCACGTCCCCGGCCACACGGAGCTGCTGGCCGAACTCACCGGAACCCGCCGCTACGCCATGATGCTGTTCGGCGGCCCGCTGCGCGTGGTCCTCGCCACCCGGCACCTGCCGCTGCGCGACGTCGCGCGGGAATTGAACAAAGCCGACGTGCTCGAAGCCATCCGGATCGCCGGCGAGGCCCTCCCGTGGCTGGGCTGCCGCGGCGGGCGCATCGGGGTCTGCGGACTCAACCCGCACGCCGGCGACGGCGGCGCGATCGGCCGCGAGGAAATTACCGTGATCGCACCCGCGATCCGCGCCGCGCGCCGCGCGGGATTCAACGCCATCGGGCCGGTGCCGGCGGACGTCATCTTCCACCAGGCCGTGCGCGGCGCCTTCGACGCCGTGGTGGCCATGTACCACGACCAGGGGCTCGGCCCGCTCAAGATGCTCGCGTTCGAGACCGGCGTGAACGTCACGCTGGGCCTGCCCATCGTCCGCACGTCGCCCGATCACGGCACGGCCTTCGATATCGCCGGCCGCGGCCGGGCGAATCCCTCCAGCATGGTCGAGGCCGTCCGGCAGGCCATCCTGCTGGCCGGGCGCAGGAACCCGTGGCGCCGCCCGTGAACCTGACCCATCCCTCCGAAGTCAGGGAACTGTTGTCCCAGCTCGGTCTGCGGCCGCGGCGGGCGCTGGGGCAGAATTTCCTGATCGACGCCAACATCCTCCGTATCCTGCTGCGCACGGCGGAACTTCACCGGGACGAGCAGGTGCTGGAAGTCGGCCCTGGGCTCGGTGTGCTGACCGAGTGGCTGGTTCGCTATGCCGGCCGTGTCGCGGCCGTGGAAAAAGACCCCGTGCTGTTCGGCTTCCTTCAGCAGCACTTCGCCGGCGCGCCGAATCTCGAGTTAATCCACGCCGACATCCTCGACGTGGACCTGGCCGCCTTGCTCGCCGGGGGCATCACCAAGGTCGTCGCGAACCTTCCCTACTCCATCGGCAGCCGCTTCCTGGTCGAACTGTTCCAGTCCGCCACCCCGCCGGCGCGCATCGTGGTGACGGTCCAGCGCGAAGTGGCGGAGCGCCTCGCCGCCGCGCCGGGGACCGCCGCCTACGGGCTGCTCGGCATCCTCGCCCAGACGGCCTACGCGGTGAAGATCGTCAAGGACATCAGCCCCACCTGCTTCCTGCCGCCGCCCGAGGTGCGCTCCGCGATCGTGGCGCTGGACCGCCTGCCATACGACCGCGAGGATCGCCCGAAGAATCGCGCCGCGTTTCTGACGCTTCTCCAGGGCGCCTTTTCGAGGCGGCGCAAGCAGCTGGCGCCGCTCCTGAAAGCCCACGCCGGGCTGCTCCCCCGGCTGGGCATCGAGCCCCGCGCGCGGCCGGAGGATCTCTCGCCGGAGCAGTGGGTACGGCTGTCGAACGGACTTATACCAAATCCGGGTGAAGGCGGGTAGATTTCGGGCTCGCAGGAGCTCGCCCCTCCATGATTCCTGCCACTGGAGGGCGGAGCTCTGCGACGCCGTTCGCCGCCTCTCACCCGTACATGGTATTACAGGGTAGGATGCGCCGCGGCGCCGCAGAGCTGATCCGCCAGGCGCACGGGCTCGGGCAGACGATAGCGAAAGGCACAACGCAGCACCAGGTCCTCGGCCGTCGCCAGGTCCGCGTCATGCCCGACGCTGATGAAGAGGGGGCGAACGCCATCCCGCGTGCGCAGGACCGTGCCGACGCGCTCTCCGTGGTCGGTCAACGCCGCGCGTGATCCGCGCCGTTTCGCGGGCGCCCGGCACTCGCCGACGAGGAGGCTTTTCGCGCAGCCCACGGACGGGATTCCGGTCAGCACGCCGACGTGGCACGCGATGCCGAATCGGCGCGGGTGCGCGAAGCCCTGCCCGTCGCACATCAATACGTCCGGCCGGCGTTCGAGTTTCTCCAGCGCGGCGAGCAGCGCCGGCGCCTCGCGGAACGACAGCAGGCCGGGGATGTACGGAAACCGCAGCGGCGCGCGGGCCACATGCTGCTCCACCACTTCCCTGCGCGCGAGGTCCCACAGCACGACGGCCGCCACGCACTCCTTTTCCGAGAAGGCGGCATCCAAGCCGGCAATCCAGCGGAGCCCGGCAGGCAGCGGTTGAATCCGGACGCGAGAGGCCATTTTACGCTGCAACGCGATGGCCTGCCGCGGCGACAGGCTCCAAGGATGCGAAAGCCGCGGGCGCTTCATGCCGGCCTCCGTCACGGCATGCAACCCCTTTCCGCCGACAGAGCGGCGGAACTACAATCCTTTGTAGCTCCGGCGCTCCGTCGCCGGAGATTCATGCGATGCATTGGCACCACATCTTTCTACGGAACATTCCAATTACCCCCGCCGCCGGGTGCGGGAGGCGATGGCGCGATCGGCCTCGCGCTCGGCGGTACGGCGCTTGAGGGTTTCGCGCTTGTCCTCGGATTGCTTGCCCTTCCCCAGGGCCAGTTCGACCTTCACGAGGCCCTTCTTGAAATAGACGCGGAGCGGGATCAGCGCGCAGCCCTTGACGGCGGTCTGGCCGGCGAGCCGGTCGATCTCGCGCCGGTGGAGGAGCAGGCGCTTGGGACGCAGGGGGTCGTGCTCCTCGACGCGGGAGCAGGCATAGGGCTGGACGTGCAGCCCGCGGAGGATCACCTGGCCGCCCTCCACGAGAGCATGGCTCTCGGAGAGGCTGAAGCGGCCCTCGCGGATGGACTTGACCTCGGCGCCGCGCAGTTCGATCCCGGCCTCGAGCTTCTCGAGGATATGGTAATCCCGGAACGCCTTCCGGTGCGTCGCCATCGTCTTGATGGCGGGACGCGCTGGGGAAGGAGCCGGGGCCATGCGAACCGTTCCGGCCGGCCGCGGGAACTACAGGGAAAGCGGGTTGCTTTCCAGCGTCTTGCGGACCGGCACAAAGGAGATTTCGGCGGAGAGCTTGCCCTCGGCGATTTCCTTGAGGGCGATGTTCATCGGGGACATCTGCATGTTGTCCGGCTTGACCAGGGGCCGCTCGCCGTGATTCAACTGGCGCACGCGGCGCGACACCATGTTGATCAGCAGCGGGATATTGGGCACTTTTTCCTTCGCCAATTCCATGTACTTGATATTCACCGTTACAGCCTCCAGTCTCTGAAAAGCCGGGCGGGGCGCACTATAGGCGCCCCGCCCGGTTCGTGTCAATGGCCCATTCCGGGCTTAGTACATGTCTTCCATGCCGCCCATTCCCCCGCCGGCGCCGGGCATGGGCTTCTTTTCCTTCTCGGGAATTTCGGCGATCATGCACTCGGTGGTCAGCAGCAGCGAGGCGATGCTGGCCGAGTTCTGCAGGGCGCTCCGGGCGACCTTGGTCGGATCGATGATACCGGCCTTGACCAGGTCGCAGTACTCGTCCTTGGCCACGTCGTACCCGTAGCTGCCTTTCTGCTTCTTGACTTCCTGGATGACGATGGAGCCGTCCACGCCCGCGTTCGCCGTCAACTGGCGCAGCGGGGCCTCGAGGGCCTTGCGGACGATGTCCACGCCGATGCCGGCGTCGCCGTCGATCTTGACGTCGGCCAGCGCCGGCTGGCAGCGCAACAGGGCCACGCCGCCGCCCGGGACAATGCCTTCCTCGACGGCCGCGCGGGTCGCGTGCAGCGCGTCCTCGACGCGCGCCTTTTTCTCCTTCATCTCCGTCTCGGTCGCTGCGCCGACGTTGATGACCGCCACGCCGCCGGCGAGCTTCGCCAGGCGTTCCTGCAACTTCTCGCGGTCGTAGTCCGACGTGGTCTCCTCGATCTGCCGGCGGATCTGGCTGATCCGGCCCTGGATGTCGGCGGTCTTGCCCGCACCCTCGACGATCGTGGTGTTCTCCTTGTCCACGGTCACGCGCTTCGCGCGGCCCATGTCGGTGAGCTGGATGTTTTCCAGCTTGATGCCGAGGTCCTCGGAGATGAACCGGCCGCCGGTCAGGACGGCGATGTCTTCCATCATCGCCTTGCGACGGTCGCCGAAGCCCGGGGACTTCACGGCGCAGCACTGCAGCGTGCCGCGCAGCTTGTTGACCACCAGCGTGGCCAGCGCCTCGCCGTCGACGTCCTCCGCCACGATCAGCAGCGGGCGGCCGGACTTGGCGATGTTCTGGAGCACGGGCAGCAGGTCCTGCAGGTTCGAGATCTTCTTCTCGTACATCAGGATGTAGGGATCTTCCAGGGACGTCTCCATCGCTTCCGCGTTGGTGACGAAGTACGGGGAGAGGTAGCCCTTGTCGAACTGCATGCCCTCGACCACGTCCAGCGTGGTCTCGATGCTCTTGGCCTCCTCGACCGTGATCGTGCCGTCCTTGCCGACCTTGTCCATGGCGTCGGCGATGATCGCGCCGATCGTCGTGTCGCCGTTGGCGGAGATCGTCGCCACCTGGGAGATCTCCTGGCGGTCCTTGACCTTCTTGCTCATCTTCTGGAGCTGCTCGACGACGACCTCGGTCGCCTTGTCGATGCCGCGCTTCAGCTCCATCGGGCTGGCGCCGGCGGTGACGTTCTTGAGGCCTTCACGGTAGATGGCTTCCGCCAGGACCGTCGCGGTCGTCGTGCCGTCGCCGGCAACGTCGCTGGTCTTGCTGGCCACTTCGCGCACCATCTGGGCGCCCATGTTCTCGAAGGGGTGCTCCAGCTCGATCTCCTTGGCCACGGTCACGCCGTCCTTGGTGACGTTCGGCGAGCCGAATTTCTTGTCGAGGATCACGTTGCGCCCGCGAGGGCCCAGCGTGGCCTTGACGGCCCGGCTTAACTTCTCCACGCCGCGCAGGATGTACTGGCGGGCTTCCGCATCGTATACGAGTTGCTTCGCTGCCATGGGGGTTCTCCTTTAGTCCTGGATGATTCCGAGCAGATCGTCCTCGCGGAGGATCTGGTATTCCTTGTCGTCGATCTTCACTTCCGAGCCGCCGTAACGGGGCATCAGCACGCGGTCGCCCTTCTTGACGTGGAAGGGGATCACCTTGCCGTTATCGTCCACCTTGCCGGTGCCGATCGCGATGACCTTGCCCTGCGTGGGTTTTTCCTTCGCGGTGTCGGGAATGATGATCCCGCCCTTCTTGACCTCTTCCTCCTTGACCGGCTCGACCAGGATCCGATCGCCCAACGGTTGTATCTTCATGCCTTCTTACTCCTCCCTTTTGGGTTGGTTTTCTGCGTAAAGGGGCGGCGCCGGGCCGGCGCTTCCCGCTTATTTCTTTTTCTTGTCGTCGTCCACCATCTCGAAATCGGCGTCGATCACGTCGCCTTGGGCGTTGCCCTGGGGGCCCTCCCCGCCGGGGCCGCCGGCCTGCTGCGGACCGCCCTGCGGGCCCCCGCCCGGCTGCTGGGCGCGCGCCTGCGAGTACAGCTCGCCCGACAGCGCCTGCATCCCGGCGTTGACCTTCTCCAGGTCGGCCTTCATGCGCTCCGTGTCGCCCGACTTCACAGACTCCTTGAGCGCGGCCACGGCGCCTTCCACGGTCGCCTTCTTATCGGCGGACACCTTCGCGCCGTGCTCCTTGAGGAACTTCTCCGTCTCGTAGACCGTCGCGTCCGCGCGGTTGCGGGTCTCCGCCGCCTCGCGGCGCTTGGCGTCGTCCTCCGCGTGCGAGGACGCGTCGCGGGTCATCTGATCGATCTCCTGCTTGCTCAAGCCGCTGGAGGCCGTGATCGTGATCTTCTGCTCCTTGCCCGTGCCGAGGTCCTTCGCGCCGACGTGCAGGATGCCGTTGGCGTCGATGTCGAAGGTCACCTCGATCTGCGGCACGCCGCGCGGGGCCGGAGGGATGCCGTCCAGGTGGAACCGCCCGATGGTCTTGTTGTCGGAGGCCATCTTGCGCTCGCCCTGCAGCACGTGGATTTCCACCGTGGACTGGCCGTCCGCGGCGGTGCTGAAAATCTCGCTCTTGCGAGTCGGGATCGTCGTGTTGCGCTCGATCAGCGTCGTCGCGATGCCGCCCAGCGTCTCGATGCCGAGGGTCAGCGGGGTGACGTCCAGCAGCAGGACGTCCTTCACCTCGCCCTTCAGCACGCCGCCCTGGATCGCCGCGCCGACCGCGACCACCTCGTCCGGGTTCACGCCCTTGTGCGGCTCCTTCTTGAACAGCTGCTGCGCGATCTCTTGCACCTTGGGCATGCGCGTCATGCCGCCGACCAGAATCGCCTCATCGATTTTCGACGCTTCGATCTTCGCATCCCGCAGGCAGTTCTCCAC
The DNA here is from genome assembly GCA_018001225.1 of Kiritimatiellia bacterium. Taxonomy (NCBI): domain Bacteria; kingdom Pseudomonadati; phylum Kiritimatiellota; class Kiritimatiellia; species Kiritimatiellia bacterium. The sequence goes on from JAGNIJ010000008.1 coordinate 9,538, forward strand.
CGGCTTGACCGTGCGGCCGACCAGGTCGTCCACCAACTGCTCCAGCTTCGCGCGGGTCAGGCTCACGGTCAGGTGCTTCGGCCCGCTCGCGTCGGCGGTGATGAAGGGCAGGTTGATCTCCGACTGCTGGGAGCTGGACAGCTCGCACTTGGCTTTTTCCGCGGCCTCCTTCAGCCGCTGCAGGGCCATCGGATCCTTCGAGAGATCAATCCCCTGCTCCTTCTTGAACAAATCCACCATCCAGTTGATCACCCGCTGGTCGAAATCGTCGCCGCCCAGGTGGGTGTCGCCGTTCGTCGCCTTCACCTCGAAGACGCCCTCGCCGATCTCCAGCACCGAGATGTCGAACGTGCCGCCGCCCAGGTCGTAGACCGCGATCTTCTCGTCCTTCTTCTTGTCCAGCCCGTAGGCCAGGGACGCGGCGGTGGGTTCGTTGATGATCCGCAGCACTTCCAGGCCCGCGATGCGGCCGGCGTCCTTCGTCGCCTGCCGCTGGCTGTCGTTGAAGTACGCCGGGACCGTGATGACCGCCTGGGTGATCTTCTCGCCCAGGTAGGCCTCGGCGTCCAACTTCATCTTCTGGAGGATCATCGACGAGATTTCCGGCGGCGAGTAGGTCTTGTCGCCGATCTTCACGTGGGCGTCGCCGTTCGACGCGCGGACAACCTCGTAGGGGACCAGCGAGATTTCATGGGCGACTTCTTCGTACTTCCGGCCCATGAAGCGCTTGATGGAAAAAACCGTGTGTTTCGGGTTGGTCACGGCCTGCCTCTTCGCCGCCGCGCCGACCAGCCGCTCGCCGCTCTTCGTGAACGCCACCACCGAAGGCGTCGTCCGGCCGCCTTCCGCGTTCGGAACCACCACCGGCTGGCCGCCTTCCATGATGGCCATGCACGAGTTCGTTGTGCCCAGATCAATGCCTAGAACTTTTGCCATGTTTTGCCTCTGCTTTCTTTCAAATTGAATTTTCGCACCCGTCAATGAGCATCCGCCGTGCCACACGAATATGAAAAACCATGCGCATTAGTCATATTTTATTTAATAGCAATAAATAATGACAATTTAATGCATTCCATCAAGTTATCATGCCAATAGCATGGATTGAGACGATTTGTCCCTATGCATGGTTGGGGGCGCCCTTTTGGCGCAGGGCTTGGTGAGCCTTCGGGCCCGATCTCATTCGCGAGTAGCTTGGACAAACAAGGCGGCCGATCCTTTTTTAAGATTGCTTTTTCGGCGACGAGTTGGCGTTCTAAAAATATAGGCGGCGGGTTCACAGAAAACAGCTTTGGGAGGCCGGCCATGAAGGACGCTATCATTCGAAGTGTCAGGACGCTGGTCCTGCTGCTCGCGGCGGGCGGATGCGCGACGGCACCGAAGTTCAGCCGGACGGGCGCGCAGCCGGCGGACGTGGTGATCGCGAACGCGCGGATCTTCACGAGCAACACCAACCAGTTGTACGCGGACTCGCTGGCGATCCGGGGCGAGCGCATCGCCTACGTCGGCTCGCGCGAGGGCGTCGCGGATTTCGTGGGGCCGAACACCGAGGTGATCGACGGGCGCGGACGGCTGGTGACACCGGGCTTCGTGGATAACCACTGCCACGCCCTGTGGATCGGCGGCATGACATACCTCCAGCCGTGGGAATTGTTCACGCTGGCGACCCAGGACGACATCCTGGCCTGGATCAAGGCGCGCGCGGAGAACTATCCCGACCTGCCGCTGATCGGCGGGATTGGCTGGCGGATGGACCAACTCCCGGACGGCCCACGGCGAGAGATCCTCGACGCCGTCGTGTCGGACCGCCCGGTGATGCTGATGGCCTACAGCGGCCAGGGCGGCTGGCTGAACAGCAAGGCGATCGAGCTGATGGAGGCGCGCAACCCGGAGGCCTTCGAGCGGCTCTCCCCCGTGCGCGACCCGGAGACGGGCCGCTGCACCGGCGAATGCCTGCATTATCACGTGGTCAACTACCTGGATTACTGGACCTGGGACGAACTGGGGCCGACGGTCGAGCAGGGCGTCATGGACGCCATGACGAAAACCCTGAACGAGGCGCTGTCCTACGGCGTGACGACGGTGCACGACATCCAGATCTACCCCCAGTTCATCCCCACGATCCTCAAGTTCCGCGACCGGGGCGGGCTGGACAACGTCCGGGCGCGCTGCGCGTACTTCATCGGGCACGAGCGGCTGGCGGACGAGGCGCAGTTGAAGAAGGACCTGCGGGACTGGAAAAAGCTGCGCGAGACGGAATCCGGTCCGCACCTGGTGCTGGGCGAGTCGCTGAAGTTCTACATTGACGGCACGGGGGACAACCGGACGGCCTTCCTGCTGGAGCCGTACTCGGACGATCCCTCGACCCGCGGCCGGCCGGACTGGACGGAGGAGGAGTTCAACCGGGTGATCGAGATCGCGGACAAGCTGGGCCTGCAATGCTGCACCCACGCGTGCGGCGACGCGGGCGCGCGCCGGGTGATCGACGCCTACGAGCGCGCGTTGAAGACCAACGGCATGCGGGACGCGCGGCACAGCATCGAGCACTGCGAAATGCCGCCGGCGGAGGATTGGCCCCGGATGGCGCGGCTGGACATCGGCGCCTCGATGCAGCCGCAGCACTTCTTCGCCGACGCAATGGTTGAGAACGGGCTGGGCTTCGAGCGAGTCTCGCGGCGGATGCCGTGGCGATCGCTGGACGAGGCCGGCGTGCGGGTGTCGTTCGGCACCGACTGGGCGGCCGGCCCGTTCAACCCGGCCTACGGCCTGCTCATCGCCGCCCTGCGGATGAATTACAAGGGGGATAACTCCTGGGGACCGCGCGAGGCCGTGTCCATCGAGGACGGCATCCGGTTCTGGACGCTGGGTTCGGCCCGGAACTTGTTCATGGAAGACGAGATCGGCTCGCTCGAGGTCGGGAAGTACGCCGACCTAGTGATCTTCAACACGAACCTGCGCAAGATGCCCACGCTGTGGTTCCTGCTGACCCACGAGGTCGGGCTGGGCACGCTGGACCGGTTCGTGGACGTGACGATGGTCGGCGGGCGGAAGGTGTACGAGAAGGGCCGCCCCGGCCGCGAGCGGGGCTCGCTGGCGCTGACCCCCGGCCGGCGGGCGGAGAACCGCGAGGAGATCAGCGCCCGCTCGGGCACCTTTTAACCCGGCCATGCAGCCTTTCACAAGGAACATCCCATGTCCAAGCAGTGGAAGCGTTCTTGTTGGTTCGTCGGTTTAGTCGGGGTAATGGGTTACGCCGTGATGGCCGAAGCGGAAGGGCCGCGCGCCCCCGGCGAGGAAATTGCCGGTTTGTCGTTTATCACCACCGGTCGGGTCCGGTTTGAAGACCCGGACGATCCCGCCCTATCGGGTCGCGTGAGCGTTCAAGAAACCGGGCTCATGGCTCCGCTGGCGAGTCTGCCGCTGGGCGAAGCATCCCTCGCGGGTGGCGGCTGGGCTGGGTGGACGCGGCTCGATTTCAGCGGGCACCCGGACCTCGACACGGAGGACCTCTACGGGCTGGCCCTCTTCCTGGCGGCCGCCCGGCCTTCCGAATCCGGCTGGGGCTGGAGCGCACTGGTTATGCCCGGCTTCTTCACCGACCTCCGCGAGGGCCGCACCGGCGAGGGGAAACTCCTCCTTCACGCCGCGGGGGAATACCCGTTCACCCCGAGGCTCCAACTCACCTTGGGCGCGGCCTATGACACCGCGTTTGGCGAGCCACAGGTCTACCCCGTCGGCGGCCTCATCTGGCAGCCTTTAGAGGCCGTGACGCTCCGGCTCGTGCTGCCCGCGCCGTCCGCCTGCTGGGCACCCACTGCGAACCTCGGACTCTTCGCGCTCGTGCAGCCGGCGGGCGACCGCTGGGCCGTCGACGATGACGAGGCCGGCGAGCAGGTCTTCCTGATCGAGAGCTGGCGCGCGGGGCTGGGCGCCGAACACCGCCTGTTCAGCGATCTCTGGCTGCGCGTCGCGGGCGGCCTGGACTTCGAGCGCCGCTACGAAGCGCACAGTGGAGACCGCACCCTGCTCGACGAGGCCGTGGACGACACCTGGTACGCCTCCATCGCGTTGGTCGTTTACTGACCGAACCGCGCCGGCCCCCTTGCGGGCGGGGTGTTCAACAGGCAAGAGAGCCTGGCCGCCGGGTATCGGGCCGAATCCGGCATGGCACATCCCTCATGCCGAATCACCCGCAGCCCCCCGGCCGGCCTCTGCATCAGCCGGGCAGAGAGAAACCTCCTCATGGGGTCTGACCCCCTTCAGCCTCTATTCGATTGTCACTTCCATATGCGTTCCGTTCCCTGGCCTCCTTTCTATCGCGTTTCATTATAAGAAAGGAATGCGCACCGGAATATTCCGTAAAAAAATAAAAAACTTGAGAGATCCCTCGACTGCTTCGACGAAGGAAGAGGAGACAGGGACAGAGATAGTACAAGACCCCGGAGGCCTTGCGCCGCAGGTGAATCATTTCGGCGACGCGCTCCGCCCATCTTTCTGCCACCGGCGCTTTACCACGCCGGCGGCAGAAGGATGCCGAGGGAGACGGGCGCCGGCTCTCAGCCGCCAAACTGATTCACCCGCCAGACAAGCTGGCGGGGGGGGGCGAGGAAGCAGACAAAAAAAGCCAAGAATAATACCCCTCAACTACGGCTCGGGGGTGGCAGGTGATTTCAGTTGCCCCCCCGCCCAGCGGACCTGGCGGGCCATGCCGATGAGGATGCGGATGTCCTTCACGGTCAGGGTGCCGCGGGAGAGGATGCGGCGGATCCCCATCATCATGTGGTCGGCCTTGTCGCCCTTCATGAAGCCGACGGAGAGGAGCGCCTCGCGCCACATGGAGAACATTTGCTCGCGCATCGCGCCGCTGGCCTCGGGCGAGAACTCGCCGGGCAGCTCGAAAGTGCCCGACGCCAGGAACAGCTCGTAGCAGCAGATCAGGACGGCCTGGGCCAGGTTGAGCGAGGGGTACTCGGGCGAGGACGGGATACGGATGATCTGGGTGCAGCAGGCAAGATCCTCGTTGGACAGGCCGTCGGTTTCCGTGCCGAACACGAGGGCCACCTTGGATTTTTTTGCGGCCTGGATCAAATGCGGCGCCCATTCGCGCGGCGATTTGGCGTGGGAGCGGTAGAGGCCCGGGCGGGCGGTGGAGCCGGCGACGAGGCCGCAGTCCGCGACGGCCTCGGCCAGCGTGGGATATTCCTGGCGGTTCGCAAGGATGTCGTCGGCATGAAGGGCCATTTTGCGCGATTCCAGGTCGTCCAGAGGCCCGCGCGGCGCGGCGATGGCGAGGTGCTGCAGCCCCATGTTCTTCATCGCGCGGCAGACGGAGCCCACGTTCCCGCCGTAGATCGGGCTGACGAGGACCACGCGTATGTTGTCCAAGGACATGGCCCGGCAGGATAACCCAACACCGGATTCAAAACAATGCCGCCCGTTTTAACCACGGATTTCAGGATGGGAAGAAGAGGATATCCGTGCAATTCGCGTTATCCGTGGTAAAAAACGATCATCGATGATGCTGATCTTCAGGGTGGTTTTGCTGGCGATTTCGGCGGTTCTCTGGGCCGCGATCTGCGTGCGCCTCCGCTACCTCGAAACGCGGTTCCCGCCACTGGACTCGACGACGCCGCAGCCATCCCCGCCCGGCGGCTGGCCGGCGGTGTCGGTCGTGATCCCGGCGCGGAACGAGGAACGCGATATCAGCGCGACGCTGCAGGCGCTCGGGCGGCTGGACTACCCGGACTTCGAGATCATCCTGGTGGACGATCAGTCCACGGACGGCACGGCCCGGGCCGCCGAGGCGGCGGTCCGGGTGTTGGCAGCATTCCGCCTGCTCCGCGGGGCCGACCGGCCGGACGCCGGCTGGGCGGGCAAGAACTGGGCGCTCGTCCAGGGCGCGGCGGCGGCGCGGCACGACTGGCTGCTTTTCCTCGACGCCGACGTGGTGTTGCATCCGGCCGCGTTGAAGCAGGCGATGGCCGCCGCGCAGGCCGGCCGGGCGGACGCGTTAAGCGTGCTGCCGGCGATCGAGTGCCGGACGATCTGGGAGAAAACCATCATGCCGCTCTTCGCGCTGTTGAGCGCGCTGATCGAGCCGATGGACCGAGCCAACCGGCCGGGCAGCGCCGGCTCGCGCCTCTCCGGGGCGTTCATCCTCACGCGCCGCGCCGCTTACGAAGCCGCCGGCGGGCACCGCGCCGTCGCCGGACAGATCATCGAGGACATGGCGCTGGCGCGGAACCTCAAGCGCGGAGGGTTCGCCCTACGGCTTTTCTGGACCCACGACCTGCTGGCGACGCGGATGTACGACACGTTCCGCGACCTGTGGGCGGGCCTGGTCCGGTTGAGCTACCCGATGATGGAGTACCGGCCGGAGCGACTGCTGCTCGCGTGGGCGGCCGCGCTGGTCGGCGCGTGGCTCCCGTGGCTGGCGCTGGCCGGGGGCGGGCCGTCGGCCGCGGCCGGCCTGCTGCTCATCGCGATCATGCCGATCGCGCTTCGGAAAATCCTTCAAATCCTGCGCATCCCGTGGACCTGCGGGCTGCTGCTCCCGCCGGCCGCGCTGGTCTACTGCCTCGCCGCCACGTGGTCCGCCGCGAGGCACCATGCGGGCCGCGGGATCGCGTGGAAGCAGCGGCGATATGGGCAGTCCCCATAGCGGCTGCCCCGCAGGTTCCGGCGACGGAGCGCCGGAACTACAGGGGGCCGGCGTCCCTGCTCCGGAATTCGCTCGACGCGGGGCGATGCGTCGGTTATCACGTGCGGCTTAAGAAGCGAGGCGTTTATGGACGAATTACTCACGATTTTGAAGAACAACGCGCTGGAGAAGCCGGAGACCATCGCGCGGATGCTGAACCTTTCCGTGGACGTGGTGAAGGCGCGGATCGCCGAGTACGAGAAGCAGGGCATCATCCGCGGCTACCAGGCGATCCTGAACGTGGACCAGCTCGATGTCGCCCAGTGCACGGCCGTGATCGAGGTCAAGGTCACGCCGGAGCGCGAGGGCGGGTTCGACCGCATCGCCTCCCGGATCAGCCGCTACCCCGAGGTGCAGTCCGTCTACCTGATGTCCGGGGCGTACGACCTGCTGCTCTTCGTGGCCGGGAAGGACCTCAAGGAAGTCGCCTTCTTCGTCAGCGAGAAGCTGGCGACGCTGGACGGGGTGGTGTCCACCGCGACCCATTTCATGCTCAAGACCTACAAGCACCACGGGGTGCTCATGGAGACCCAGGATGCCGACGAACGACTCCAAGTCTCCCCCTAGTTTCATCGCCGGGCACATCGTGGACATGCCCCGCTCGGGCATCCGCGACTTCTTCGACATCGTCAGCACGATGAAGGACATCATCAGCCTGGGCATCGGCGAGCCGGACTTCGACACGCCCTGGCACGTGCGCGAGTACACCGTGTTCGCCCTCGAGCGCGGCGCGACGCACTACACGTCCAACATGGGCCTGCTCGAGCTGCGCCGGGCCATCTCGAAGTACGTCGAGAAGGCCTTCCGCGCGTCGTACAACCCGGAGACCGAGATCCTGATCACCGTCGGCGTCAGCGAGGCCCTCGACCTCGCCCTGCGCGCCACGCTGAACCCGGGCGACGAGGTGCTCTACCACGAGCCGTGCTACGTCTCGTACCGGTCGGACGTGATCCTGGCGCACGGGACCCCGGTCACGGTCGAGGCGAAGCGCGACAACCAGTTCCGGCTGACCCGCGCGATGCTGGAGGCGAAGGCCACGCCGCGGACGAAGGTCCTGCTGCTCAACTTCCCGAACAACCCGACGGGCGCGATCCTCCGGAAGGAGGACCTCGTCGAGATCGCCGCGTTCGCGCGCGAGCGCAACCTGCTGGTGATCACGGACGAGATCTACGCCGAGCTGACGTACGACGGCGAGCACACGAGCATCGCCTCGCTGCCGGGGATGAAGGAGCGGACAATCTTCCTGCACGGGTTCTCCAAGGCCTGGGCCATGACGGGGTTCCGGCTGGGCTACGCCTGCGCGCCGCCGGAGCTGACCGAGGCCATGATGAAGGTGCACCAGTACACGATGCTGTGCGCGCCGACCATGAGCCAGAAGGCCGCCGTAGAAGCCCTCACCAAGCCGCAGACGGCCGTCCAGGAGATGACCGCCGAATACCGGCGGCGACGAAACTACCTGGTCAAGAGCTTCGAGGAGATGGGCCTGCCGTGCACGACGCCCGCGGGCGCGTTCTACGCCTTCCCGTACATCGGGCACCTGGGCATCTCGTCGAAAGACTTCGCCCTGAAGTTCCTCGACCGCGAGAAGGTCGCCGTCGTCCCCGGCACCGCGTTCGGCGCGTGCGGCGAGGGCCACGTGCGCTGCGCGTACGCGACCTCCATGGAGAACATCCAGGAGGCCATGCGGCGCATGGCCCGGTTCGTGAAGGGGCTGTAGTGGCTTCGCTTGCGAAGCCGGCAGGGAAGCCTGTTCTCCGGGCGCCGGCAAGCGGCTAGCCGGCCCAGCCGATGAACGTCGGCCTTCCTCCGGCGTCTCGGATCTCCGCCCTCCAGGCGGCTCACCCCTCCGCGGGCGGCTCGCCGCTCATTTTTTCGTCGGCGGCGGCCGCCTGGAGCAGGCCGACGATGCGGTCGAGGGAGTTCTGGATGACCTCCACCTCGCCGCCGATCTGCTGGAAGCGGGCCATGTTCTCCGTGCGAAGATGCTCGAGGTAGCGGCGGCGCTCGCGGATTTCCTCCAGGCTGTCGACCAACCGCTCGATCTTGGCGTGCGCGGCGGCCAGGGCCTCGGCCGAGACGGTCATCGGCGGGGGCGGGACCTCCTCCAGGGTATCGCCGGGCGCCGGGGCCGGGACCTGGACCTCGCGGCCACAGTCCGGGCAGGTGACCATCAAGCCCGCGCCTCGCAGGTCTATGGCCAGGCTCTTATTACAGAAGGGACAGTCGAAAATGATATCCGTGGCGGCGGCCAACTTGGAGTCATGAGGCGTTTCTGTCACAGGTACCTCCCGTCCATTCTCTGTTGATTTCACTATGCCACCGCCCCCCCGGCGAGGCAAGCCGCCTTTTGCGGCACGGGACGCGGAAATTATGGGGATTGACACTCGCCCCCCCCTTCCGCTAGGTTCTGCGGCCTGTTTGCGGAAAAATAGGGGCAGATTCATGAAAACTACGTTGGTCAGGGAATCGGAGGTCGTCCGCGCGTGGCACGTGGTGGACGCCGCCGGTCAGCCGGCCGGGCGCTTGGCGGTCAAGATCGCCAATATTCTGCGCGGCCGGAACAAGCGCAATTACACCCCGCACGCCGACATGGGCGATTTCGTGGTCGTCATCAACGCGGCGCAAGTCAAGTTGACGGGCTCGAAGGAAGAGCAGAAGATCTACAAAGATTATTCCGGCTACCCGAGCGGCCTGAAACTGCAGAAGGCCAGCGTCATCCGCGTCCGCCAACCCACCCGCATCGTGGCGCAGGCGGTCAAGGGCATGCTGCCGAAGAACCATTTGAGCCGGAAGCTCATCAAGAGGCTGAAGGTGTACGCCGGCGCGGAGCATCCGCACGCGGCACAGGGCGCGAAGGCCCTGGCGGTCTGACATAGGACGGGGGAACGAACGTGGCACACAAAGTAGTGGAATATTCGGCGACGGGGCGGCGCAAGACTTCCGTGGCGCGCGTGCGCATCGCGCACGGCGTGGGGAAGACCACCGTCAACGGCAGGGACTTCAAGGATTACTTCCCCGTGGAGGCGGTCCGGCAGTTCATCGAGCAGCCCTTCGAGGCGGCCGACATGACGAAGCGATTCGACGTGATGGCCAATGTGACCGGCGGCGGCATCATGGGCCAGGCCGGCGCGCTGCGGCACGGGATCGCCCGCGCCCTCCTGCTGGCCGACGTGAACCTGCGCGAGAAGCTCAAGGGCGGCGGGTTCCTGACCCGCGACCCGCGCATGAAGGAGCGCAAGAAGTACGGCCAGCCCGGCGCCCGCAAGCGCTTCCAGTTCTCGAAGCGATAATTCACCGCCTGTTTTCCCGCGGCCCGGATCCGGCGATCCGGGCCGTTTTTTTCTTCCGGCTCGCCCTCCAGTGCCTGACACCCGAGATGGAGGGCGAGCGTCCCCGCGAGTCGTGTTCGGTTGTTTTATGCCGCCCATGTTCTATACTGGCCCGGCCATGCCGATTTTTGAATACGAGTGCGGAAAATGCCGGCGAGTCTCCAGCTTCCTCGTCCGGAATCCTGCCGGCCACCAGCCGCCGGCCTGCCCGCGCTGCGGCCACCCGGACACGACGCGCGTGTTCTCCCGCTTCGCCTCCGTGAAATCCGGCCGCGCCGGCCCGGCCGGAGGCGACGGGCCGGACCTGGCCACGCTGGATGGGCTGGACGAAAACGACCCCCGCTCGCTCGGCCGCGCCATGCGGAAGATGGCCGAGGAGACCGGCGAGCCGATACCGCCGGAAATGGATAACATGATGCGGCGGCTCGAGGCCGGCGAGGACCCGGAAAAACTCGGCGCGGAAATGGAAGGCCTGGAGGGCGGCGGCCCGGCCGGCGACGACACCCTGTATGAAGGATAATCAAACCATGCTCACTCCCGGCTCCTCCTTCCGCGGCTTCACGGTGACCCGATGCTCCCCGCTCGCTCCGCCCCTCGACACAGCGGTCGAACTGCGGCACGAGGCGTCCGGCGCCCGCGTCCTGCACGTCGTCAACGACGACCCCGAGAATCTCTTCTGCGTCGCCTTCCCGACGCCGCCGGCCGACGACACGGGGCTGCCGCATATCCTCGAGCACTCCGTCCTCGGCGGCTCGAAAAAATACCCCGTCCGCGACCCGTTCTTCGAGCTGGTCAAGATCAGCATGGCGACGTTCATCAACGCGATGACCTTCTGGGACCGCACGGTCTACCCCGTCGCCAGCAACGTGAAGCAGGACCTCTTCAACCTCGCGGACGTGTACTTCGACGCGGTGTTCCACCCGCTGCTGTCCGAAAACATCTTCAAGCGCGAGGGCCACCATCTCGCCCCCGACGGCGCGGGCGGGCTCACGGTCAGCGGCATCGTCTACAACGAGATGAAGGGCGTCTACTCGAACCCCGAGTGGGCCATGGAGATGATCGCGCTCCGGAGCCTGCTGCCGGACACGATCTACGGGCGCGAATCCGGCGGCGACCCGCGCGCCATCCCCGACCTGACCTTCGAGCAGTTCCGCGCCTTCCACGAGACCTTCTACCATCCGGCCCGCGGCCTGTTTGTCTGCTACGGCCACATCCCGACGGAGGACTACCTGGCGTTTCTTGCCGAGCGGCTCGCCGGCTATTCCGCGCGCGACGCCGCGCCCCTCCCCGCGCGCCAGCCGCGATGGAGCCATCCGCACGCGGCAGCCGAAACATACGCCATCGGGCACGACGAGCCCGCGTCGGGCCGCACGTACTTCCGGCTGGACTGGCTCGCCGGCGACGCCGCCGACGCGCGCGACACGGCCGCGCTCTACCTGCTCTCGCTGCTCCTCTTCGGGCACGAGGCCGCGCCCCTCAAGAAGGCGCTCGTGGACTCGAAGCTCGGCGAGGACGTCATCTCGTGCGGCGCGGAGCCGGCCGGGCTGGAGCTGACCTTCCGCGTCGGGCTCAAGGGCTCCGAGCCCGACCGGGCCGCCGCCTTCGAACGGCTCGTGCTCGACACGCTGCGCGGGCTGGCGGAGCAACCGTTCACGCCGGAGGCCGTGGACGCCGCGTTCCACCAGGCCGGCTACGAGTACCAGGAGATCCAGTCCGGCTACCCGCTGCACGTGCTCTTCCGCGTGCTCCAGTCGTGGACCTACTCCGACGAGCCGCTGCGCTTCCTGTCCATGCGCGACACGCTCGCGGCCGTGCGCGCGGAAGCGGCGGCCGATCCGCTGTTCTTCAGCCGCCTGATCCGCGAGAGGCTGCTGGATAATCCGCACCGGCTGCAACTCGCGCTGCGGCCGGACCGCGGGCACCAGGCGCGGCTGGACGCGGAATTCGCGGAGCGCATGAAGACGGTCCGCGCCGGGCTCGACGACGCGGCGATGCAGCGCGTCGCGAGGGAGGCCGAGGAACTGGACCGCGAATCCGGCACGCCCAACCCGCCCGAGGCGCTGGCCCTCCTGCCGCAACTCCGGCTTCAGGACCTGCCCGGGACGCCGGCCGAAATCCCGTCGAGGTTGGAGCGCGTTGGTCCCGGCATGCCCCTGCTGGTCAACGACGTGCCGTCCAACGGCGTGGCGTACCTGCACCTCGACTTCAACCTCGACGGCCTGCCGGCGGAGGGGTGGCCGTACGTTTCGCGGTTCACGGACGCGTTCACCAGGCTGGGCGCCGCGGGCATGGGCTACGAGGACGTCGCCCGGAGGCAGGCGGCGCGCCTTGGCGGCCTGCGCGCCTGGCCGTGGTTCCAGACCCGCGCCGACGACCCGGCGGCGCACATGGCGCGGCTGCGCATTGAGATCAAGACGCTGGACGATCGCATCGAGCCCGCGCTGGAGCTGCTCGGCCAACTGCTCTTCGGGCTCGACCCGAACGATCTGGCTCGGCTGCAGGATGTCGTCATCCAGGCGCGGACCTGGGAACGTACAGAGAAAATCCAGGGAGGAACGACCACGCCCCTGTTGCATGCCGGCCGGGGATTCAGCCTGTCCGGGCACCTGCGGGAGATATGCGAGGGGCTGCCGCAACTGTTTCTGCTCGAGGACCTGGGCGACCATTTCGAGCAGAGGGGGGCTGAACTTGCGGGAACCCTGCAGGCCGTGCGCGACTTCCTGCTCGATCCCCGCCGCCTGGCCGCCAGTTTCACCGGGCCGGCGCGGGCCCAGGCCGCGGTGTCGGCCGCCCTGAAAGACTGGGGAGCGAAAATGAAGGACGCGGACGCGGGCTCCGCGCCCGCCGCCTTCCCGGCCTTCACGGGGCCGGTGCTCGAAGGTCTCGCGGCCCCCCTCCAGATCGCGCACAACGCCCTCGTCCTGCCCGCGCCCCACGCCTCGCATCCGGACGAACCGCTGCTCGCGCTCGCGGCGCACCTCGTGACCTTTGACTACATCCTGCCGGAGATCCGCTTCAAGGGCAACGCCTACGGCGCGGGCTGCCGGCACGACCCGTTCCTCGGGACACTGGCCCTGACGTCGTTCCGCGACCCGCACGTCGCGCGCACGCTCGACGTGTTCGAGAAGACCGCCGACTTCGTGCGGCAGGCGCCGTGGAGCCGCGCCGACCTGGACCGCGCGGTGATCGGCAGGGCGCGGGACGACCTCAAGCCGATCCGTCCCGGCGAGGCGACCGGGGTCGCCCTGCACCGCTGGCTGGCCGGCGTGACGCCCGAGCGACGGGCGGAGCGCTACCGCCGCCGGATGCGGGCGACGCCCGACGAGGTGCGGCGGGCGATGCTCGAGGCCCTCGAGGCCGGCCGGCCGCGGCAGGCGATCTGCGTCCTCGCCGGACGCGAGAAACTCGAAGAGGCCAACCGCCACAGGCCGTCGCCGCTCGCCATCGAGGACGTGCTGAAGGCGTGAGCGGCCCTGGAGGGAGGGCGGTCTCGCCAGGCGGCTCATAGAGCCGCCGCTACAGGGGGGTCCCTCTTTTGCAATTCGGACCGGACTGCATTATCATGTGGCGCTGTAGCGGCGCTTCTATGAAGCGCCCTTTGTGCGGCTCGCAGGGCCGTCACTACAGCGGGAGGGAAGGCCATGCGTAAAATCACGGACGGCGTGCACTGGTGCGGCGCGGTGGACTGGGACCGGCGGATGTTTGACGCCCTGGTCCCCCTGCCCGACGGCACCAGCTACAACGCGTACCTCGTCCAGGGCTCGGAAAAAACCGCGCTGCTGGACGGCGTGGACGATTCCAAGATCGATGTGCAACTCGAACTGCTCCGGGACGTCCCGCGGGTGGACTACATCATTGCCCACCACGCCGAGCAGGATCACTCCGGCGCGCTGCCCGCGCTGATGCAACGATTTCCCGAGGCCCGGCTCCTCGCCTCCGCGCCCGGCCGCAAGTTCCTGCTCGAGCTCCTCGACCTGCCCGCGGACCGCGTCGTCGCGGTCAAGGACGGCGACACGCTGGCGCTGGGCGGCAAGACGCTGAAATTCCTGTACACGCCGTGGGTGCACTGGCCGGAAACCATGAGCACGTGGCTGGAGGAGGACGGCATCCTGTTCTCGTGCGATTTCTTCGGGTCGCACCTGGCCACCTCCGAGCTGTATGCCAAGGAAGGCGTCCGCGTGTACAACGCCGCGAAGCTGTACTACGCGCAGATCATGATGCCCTACGCGAAGCAGGTCGCAAAAAACCTGGAAAAGGTGTCCGCGCTGCCGATCCGCACCATCGCGCCGAGCCACGGGCCGCTATACGACAAGCCCGCCATCGTCATGGACGCCTGGCGCGAGTGGGCGTCCGCGCCGCCGAAAAACATGGCCGTCGTGGCGTACGTCAGCATGCATGGGAGCACCCGACGGATGGCCGAGCACCTCGCGCAGGCGCTCGTCGCCCGCGGGATCTCGGTCCGTCAGTTCGAGCTGACCACCGCCGACCTGGGCGAGGTCGCCATGACGCTGGTGGACGCCTCGACGATCCTGCTCGGCACGCCCGCGATGCTGAACGGCGTGCATCCCGTCGCGGCCAACGCCGCGTTCGTGATCAACGCGCTGCACCCCAAGGCGAAGTACGCGGGCCTGTTCGGCTCGTTCGGCTGGGGCTCGAAGCCGCTGGAGAATCCCGCGGCGCTGTGCCCGGACCTCCAGGTGGAGTGGCTGCCGCCCGTGCTGGCCCGCGGCCTGCCCCGCGAAGCGGAGTTCGCGGCGCTGGACCAACTCGCGGACACGGTCGCCGGGCGGCATGCCGCCGCGAGCTAACGGCCATGAAAACCAGGATCATTCAGGCCGCGGAGGACCCCCGCGAATTGGAAAGGCTGTATCGCGCAAACCCCAAGGACTTCACCGGCGCGTTTCGCGAGGCCTTCGCCGAGCGGCGCAACTCGCCCGTTCTGGCGGCGTGGAACGAACGCCTCTTTTTCCAGGAGGCGGCGGAGGAGCCGAAGGGGTCCGCCCCCGGATGGCCCTCCCGCGATATCGGGCTGACGATCGCCCTGGCGCTCGTGGCCGGCACGCTGGCCAAGCTGCCGCACTTCCTGCCGGCGCTGGATGATGAGCGATTCTACCTCTGCAACCTCGGCGGGATTGTCGCCGGCGCCCTGATCGCCTTCTTCTGCCTTCAGAAGGCGTGCCGGGTAAAAACGGCGGCCGCGATCGCCGCCCTGCTGGCGGGAGGAATCGTCTATCTGAATCTCCTTCCTTACCTGTCCCGTGGGCGGCATACCCTGATCCTGTCCTGCCTCCATATGCCGTTCGTCTTCTGGTCTCTTCTGGGAATCGCCTTCCTGGGCGGCCGGTGGAGGGACCTGCGGGGAAGAATGGCCTACATCCAATACAATGGGGAGTTGCTGATCTACAGCACCATCCTGCTCATCGGCGGCATGGTGCTCACGGGGCTGACCTTCGCCCTTTTCGAACTGATCGGCTTGAGGATAGAAAACTGGTACATGAAAAACGTGGTCGTGTACGGCGCGATGGCGGCCCCCCTGGTCGCGACCTTGCTCGTCGTGCGGATCGTCGGAGGCCGGTTCAGGATCGCCCCCCTCCTGGCCAAGGTGTTCACGCCGCTCTTTCTCGTGACGGTCATCGCGTACCTGGCGGCCATGATGATGAGCGGGAAAAGCCCGTTCACCGACAGGGATTTCCTGATCGCCTTTAACGGCCTGCTGCTGGTCGTGCTGGGGCTCTGCGTTTTCTCGATTTCCGAGCGCGGGGCGAGGGCCTCCGCGGGCATCGGCGATTTCATGAACATCGGCCTGGTGGCCGTTACGCTCGTCATCGACGTGATCGCGCTGGCGGCCATTTTCTTCCGGCTGACCTCGTACGGATTCACGCCGAACCGGGTTGCCGTGCTGGGCGCGAACCTGCTGGCTTTCGTTCATTTGTCCGGCATCCTGTGGCGCTACGTGCGATTCGCGAGGGGGAAAGCCGGCATGGATTCTCTCGACCACTGGATCGCGAGATATCTCCCCGCCTACACGACATGGGCCCTGGTCGTGGCCGTGGGATTCCCTCTCGTGTTCCGGTTCAAGTAGAAATCGCCCGTCCGCCGGTTTTCCCAGGGGCCTTGCCGGCCCATCATGGTTCAGCCGGATTCGGCCCCGGCCCGGCGGGCGGGGGCCCGACCACCAACATGGAATTCGTCACGCCGCCCGCGACCCTGGTCAACGAATTGCTCGGATCCATTTTCCACTCGCCGTCGACGACGAACTTGTAGGCGTAGACGCCATTCGTCAGCCACTGGCTCGCGCTCCACACGCCCGCCCGCTTCGGCGTCATGGGCAGCGCCGTCCCGTTCCAGGCATTGAATTCGCCGGCTACGCACACGCCATGCGCTTGGCGATCGTAATAGATGAATTCGACCGCATGATAGCCGTTCGCCGTCGAGGGCGCCCGCGACGGGCGCATGTGGACGAGTTGATTCGTGGCGTACAGAATGGAGTTATCCACGTTCCGATGCGGGTCGGCTTCATGCTCCAGGGCCTTCAGGTCGGTGAACCAGCCCCCGTCGGCATAGATCTTGTAGAAATATCGTCCCGGAAAGAGGTCCACCTCGGCGTACCACCAACCGTCGTCCTCCCGTCGTTTCATGGGCGTCACGTTCTCGCGCCATTCGTTGAAGGTGCCAACCACGGAGACGGTGCGAGCTATCGGCGCGTCATAGTCAAAGTAGACGCGAACCATACTGGTCGGGGCCATCTGTCCAGGTGTCATGTGTTGCGCGAGCCATGCGGCGCTGTTGGTTTGCCCGCGGATCATGGCGAGGTGCCAGGGAGTGAGTTGCTCGTCGCCGCGTAGGGCCGGGTCCGCGCCGGCTTCCAGCAGCGTCTTCAGCACATCCTGGGCTTCGCGCCGGACGGCGATGTACAGCGGCGTCTGTCCAGGCTCGAGCCGGTTGGTTCCGCTGCCGAGGGACGGATCGGCCCCGCCCTCGATCAGCGCCTTGGCGGCGGCATTCCTGTTGTCCCACGCGGCCGCCATCAGCAGCGACCAGTTCCCCTCCCACAGGGGACCGTCCGGATCGGCTCCCCTGGACATCAGCAACTGCATCATCCCCGGGTCGTCATTCTCCATGGCCAGGTACAGCGCGCCGTCTTCCCTGTCGGTTCGCGCCTCGACATCAGCACCGGCCTCGAGCAGGGCGAGCACGTTGTTGGTCCTGCGGCTGCGGACGGCGTCGAGGAGCGGAGTCCGGCCGCCCGGCCGCCGGGTTTCGATGTCGGCGCCGGCGCGGAGGAGGCGACGCACGGTGCCCTCCGCGTCTTCCGTGGCCGCGGCGTGGATCGCCGTCCAACCGTTGGTGGTGGGAAGCGTGAAATCCGCGCCGTGATCGAGCAGTTCGTTCAACGCGTTGGTACGGGCGTCGACGGCCGCCAGGTACACGGGCGTCGCGCCGAAATCGTTCCGCGCATTCAAATCCGCGCCGCGTTCAAGGCACCAGTGGACCGCGGCGGCGCTGTCGAAACGCGCGGCAAGGTGTAGCAGGCTGTTGCCCTTATTATCCAGGACGGCCAGGTCCGCGCCGTGATCGGCGAGCCTTTGCGCGATCGACACGGAGCCGTTCCGGATGGCATAGGCGATGGCGGAGAGCCCCTGGTTGTCGAGAAGGTTGACCGTGGCTCCATGCCGGAGCAGGGACTCTACGGCGTCGGCGGCGTTATTCTGCGCCGCCCGCATGAGCGGCGTTTGTCCCCGCGGGGTGACCGCGTCCTTGTCGGCTCCGGCCTGCAGGAGCCGGGCCACGATCCCGGCATGGTCCGCCTCGGCGGCCACGTGAAGAGCGGTCTCCTCGTCGCGATCTTTTTCGACTTTAACGCCTTGATTCAACAACCAGTCCACGACGTCCGGGTGCCCGTATCGCGCCGCGACATGGAGAAGCTGGAGTTCCGCCGACGGATCCTCCACGCGGGCCCCGCCTTCATGAAGGATATGCAGCAGATTGGTCGAACCCATCATGGCCGCCGCGTAAACAGGGGCGATCAACCCCCGCAGGGGGCCATTCGAATCCGCGCCGCGCTGGAGAAGCAGTTGGACGCAGGCCGGGTGATCCGCCAGCACGGCCAGATGCAAGGGAGAGTAGCCCCATCGTTTCTCGGGCTTGGCATCACCCTGAACACCGGCAACGCTCACGCCGAGATCCAACAGGTAGGACAGAACATCCGTCTGCCCCAGGGCGGCGGCGAGGTGAAGATAGGTCAGGCCGTCCACTGGACAATGCTGCGCCTGCTCCGCCGATCGGACGGCGTTCGTGAACCGGGCGAAATCAGCGCTTCTCAAGGCCTGGAATCCTTCGTCGCCTGCCAGTGTCTGCGGCAGGTTGAGGGCATCCATCAGCCCTTCTCGAAAGCGGGAGACAGGATCAAACTCCTCACCCTCGGCATGGGCTTCGACAGCAGCGACCTTCAGGAACAGCGCAGACAGGATTACAACGGCGGCGCCGGGGAATGTGGCACGATGCATAAGCGGGTCTCCATGAACCATCCAATTCGTCCGAGAAGCGTATTCATATGGATTCCGCGCTAAAAGCGAAATCTTCCGATGACCGCTGTTGCTACGGTTGTTCCCGCGGGCCGCCGCCCCATTGACTTCGCGCCGCCGCTGCCCCATCTTCACGCGCATGCCGGAGCCCGTTTCCAACCGTTCGGGAGCGATGGCCCGCGCCCTGCTGGCGCTGGGCGCGGCCATCCTGTTCTGGTCGTGCGTGCCGCTGCTGCTGAAGTACTTCACGCGCGAGTTGGACGCGTGGACCGTCAACGGCCTGCGCTACACGTTCGCCCTGCTGTTCTGGCTGCCGTACGTCCTGCGGCATCGCCGCGAGTTGCCGGCCCGCTCGCGCATCTGGCGGGACGCGATCCCGCCCGCCGGCATCCACGTGGTCGGCCAGGTCCTCTTCGGGCTCTGCCCGTACTTCAACGACGCGACGGTGATCAACTTCGTCAGCCGCGCGGCTTTCCTGTTCACCACGCTGACGGGCTTCATCCTGCTGCGCGAGGAGCGGGCCGTGGGGCGCCAGCCGCTGTTCTGGGTCGGCATGGCGGCGACGATTGGCGGCCTCGCGGCCATGTACGCCGGCGGGATCGGCACGCCGTCGACGTCGGCCTTCGGCATGCTGCTGCTGTTGGCGACGGCGGCGTTCTGGGGTTTCTACTCGGTCCTGGTGCGGAAGTTCATGAAGCCCTATTCCATCCGGTTGAGCTTCAGCGTGATCAGCCTGTACGCCGCGCCGGGCCTGCTGGCGCTGATGTTCGCGCTGGGCGACTGGCGGAAGGCGCTGGCGCTCGGGCCGGGCTACTGGGCGATGATCTGGCTCTCCGCAATCCTGGGCATCGCCCTGGGCCACACGCTCTTCTACCGCGCGATCCACGCGCTCGGCCCGGTCGCGTCGGAGGGGTCGCTGTTGCTGATCCCGTTCACGACGGCGGTCCTGGCGCACTTCCTCCTGGACGAGCGGCTCGGGCGGCTGCAGTGGATCGGCGGCGTGATCCTCGTCGCGGGCTGCTTCGTCCTGCTCCGGGCCAACCTGCGGGCGCGCGGGCGGGTCACGGCGAAGGAGGCGCAAGCCGCCGCGCCGTCGCCGCGGTGACCCGTATTTTAGGCTTCCTTTTATGACCCCGGCGGGCTTGTCCCGCCGGTGAACGAGGTCGGGGAATCCGCGCCGAGCGCGGCTTCCCCACCTTCCGCTCCTGCCGGACAAGCCGGCAGGGGGCGGATTCCATGCCCAAGCCATCGACGCGATCAGACGATCTTCTTCACCTTCGCGCCCTTGAACCGGCCGACCGGCGGCAGGGGGCCGACGATCGGGGCGGCGTAGCGGACGAACGCGGCGGTGACGTTGTTGCCCTCGGCGTTGATGAACTCGTCGGGCATGTGGCGCGTTTCCTTGGCCACGTTCTTCAACTCCGTGCGCTCGATCCAGGCCTGGTAGACCTTGCCCGGCTTGCGCTTGATCGCGGTGCTGCCGTTGGCGAACTTCCCGCCGGTGGCGAACTTCACCGCGGACTGCCCGGCCAGCCGCGCCTCCTTCGCGTCCACGGCGGAGAGCACTCCGGGGAACGAGCGCTGGAGGTAGCCGAACGTGTCGGCCCGCACGCGCTTGATCTGGAGCTTCGCCTTCACCTGGTCGGCCAGCAGGTCGCCCAGCGCGCCGGAGCCGCTCAACTGCACGTTGCCGTGGGCGTCCACTTCCTTGGTGAACTTCGCCGCGATGGCCGTGCCCTCGGCGTCCGAGATGCCCTCGGAGACCGCCACCACGCACCGCCCGTACTTCTCGTTCACCGCCTTCACGTCGGCGAGGAACTTTTCCATGTCGAACGGCCGCTCGGGCAGGTAGACCAGGTGCGGGCCGTCGTCGGGATACACGCGGGCCAGCGCGGAGGCGGCGGTCAGGAAGCCGGCGTGCCGGCCCATGACCACGTTGATCTTCACGCCGGGCAGCGCGCGGTTGTCCAAGTTGTCGCCCATGAAGGCGCTCGCGACGAACTTCGCGCCGCTGCCGAACCCGGGCGTGTGGTCGTTCTCGCGCAGGTCGTTGTCGATCGTCTTGCAGATGTGGAAGCAGCGGAACTCGTAGCCCGCCTTGCGCGCCTCCTCGTTGATGATGTGCGTCGTCTCGGCGGAATCGTTGCCGCCGATATAGAAGAAATAGCGCACGTTATACTTCTGCATCACCTGGAAGATCTTCGCGCAGTCCTCGGGCGTGGGCTTCTTGCGGACCGAGCCCAGCGCGGAGGAGGGCGTGATCGCCACCGCTTCGAGCGTGGCCTTCGACTCCTTGCCGAGGTCGATGAAATTCTCGTTCAGGATGCCCTGGATGCCGTGGAGCGATCCGTAGATCTTCTTGATTTCCTTGTGCTTCTTCGCCTCCAGCACCGCGCCGACCAGGCTCTGGTTGATCACCACCGTCGGCCCGCCGCTCTGCGCGATGAGCATGTTGCCGGTCAGCTTGCTATTCTTGGCCATTTTGACACCTCTTGGTTAAACGGTTTTCCCGGAATGGAAGCCCGTAGATACCACACCGTGCCGGGCGCTTCAAGCGGGTACTGCGCCGCAGGCCCGGCGCCAGGCGGCCCGGTAGGCGGCCTCGATTTCCCGGGTGACGGCGGCCGCGTCGCAGAGCGGCGACCGGCGCACCCGGTCCGGCAACCCGGCACGGGCAGCCGCGATGGACCCCGCGTCCGCCGACAATGCAACCGATTGCCGCACATAGCGTTCCGCGTCTCCGGCAATCCATTCCGGCGCCCCGACGGTATGCAGCAGGCCGGCCGCGCGCCGGGCGCTCAACCGCTCGCCACATAACGTGATGACCGGAACCCCCATCCACAGGGCATCGCAGGTCGTGGCGTCGCCGTTGAACGGGAAGCTGTCGAGAACAAGGTCCATGTCCCGATAGACCGCGAGATTCGCGATGGTCCGATTGTC
This sequence comes from Kiritimatiellia bacterium, assembly GCA_018001225.1. NCBI lineage: Bacteria > Pseudomonadati > Kiritimatiellota > Kiritimatiellia > Kiritimatiellia bacterium. The sequence continues at coordinate 31,029 of JAGNIJ010000008.1, forward strand.
AGCATGGAAGCGGACGCGGGCCGGGTCCATGCCGGCCGCGCGCAGCCGGGTAGTCAGCCGCTCGCGCGTATCGGGATCGGCCAGGACATCGCGCGCCAGGAGCAATTGCGACCCCGGAACCTGGTCGAGGATTCGCTTCCAGCACGCGAGGACTTCGCCGTTGAGCTTGGCCAGGTGATGGACGGCGCCGAAGGTGACGAACCCGTTACGCCGGCACGGCAGCTCGGTGGAAGGCTCGGCCGCGTCCGGCGGCGGCCCGTAGCAGTGGTAGCCGGTGGCGGGACGCAGGATCGTCTCGTGGCTCCAGCGGTCGGCCTCGCCGGGCGGCTCGGTCACGGCGTCGGAAAAGCGGTAGTCGATGGCCTTCACGCCGGTCGTGACCGCGTTCCCGTACCAGTGGAACTGGAGCGGCGCGGGCTTGCGCGTGAAAAGCGCCAGCCGCCCGTTGTTGGCGTGCTCGTTAAGGTCGACCAGCAGGTCGATCCGGTCGACGCGAACGAGGTCCGCCGCCTCGGCATCGGACAGACCCGCGATCTCGCGCCAGTCGTCGGCGACGGCGCGCAGTTCGGCGGTCCAGTCATCCCGCGCGGTGCCGGCGGAATACAGCGTGACATGGAAACCGTTTCGGTCCCGGGCGCGCAGGAGGTTCATCAGGTGCGCGCTGCTGTTATGGCGGTGGAGGCAGGCGCTGACGTAGCCGACGCGAAGCGTCCGTTCGGGGTCCGGCTCGCGGACGGGCGGGGGTGCCGCGGGCGCCGCGTGCCAGGCGTTCCACCGCCCGGTCTCCTCGAACAGGTCACGGGCGGTGACGCGGGGATCGTAGAGCATGGCGCGGATGAGGCTGGAGTGCAGGCCCGCATGCCGCCGAAGCAGGGCCCCGGCCCCACGCAGTCCGGCCAGGGCCTCGTCCAGCCGGCCCTGTTCCAGGAGAAACTCGGCGCGGTTGTTGAGCCAGCCGGGCACGTGCGGGGCCGGGAGTTCATCGAGCAGGCGCAGCGCCTCGCCGACGCGGCCCAGACGGCGCAGCGAGACGCCGGCGGCGAGCCGGGCGCCGAGGTGCGCCCGGTCGCGGCCGAGGGCGCGATCGTACGCCTGCAGCGCGGGCGGATGCAGGCCCAGCCGGGCCAGGGCCCGGCCCATACGGTAGAACGCCTCGGCGGCGCGCGGCCCTTCCAGCCGCGCCGCATCGGCGTACGCGCCGGCGGCTTCCTCCCGACGGCCCAGCCGGTCGAGGATCGCACCGCGCAGGAAGGGCCAGGCGGGATCGGCCGGCGCGGCGGCCTGTTCGCGTTCGAGGGATGGCAGAACCGGATCGGGATTACCCGCCGCCGAGCCGGCGAAGCGATCCACGGCCGGCCAGTCGGCGGAATGAAAGGCCGAGCGGCCCGCCTCCAGCGGGGCGGTCATTCCCGGCGGCGCCGGAAGAACCGCCGCAGCAGGAGCCCGGCGACTCCGAGACACAGGAGCACGGTCAGTCCGGGCTCGGGAACGGCCGCGATGGTAATGCCTGTGTTGGGCGTGTCTTCGTAGGCCCAGCGCGTGACACGGATCTGCGTCTGATTGTCGCCGCTGTTGAAATCCGCGGTCAGCTGGGCATACCCGTACAGGTGGTCCGAGCCGGACTCGAACCGGTAGCCGATGTAGAACGACTGGCCCCAGGTCAGTTCGTTCGTGTCCACGCTGGCCGCCCAGCCGGAGCCGCCTCCGAACGCCCCCGCCCATTCCGTGTGGCCCGGCCCGACTGTCTGGCCCAGGGACAGGACGGGGGCCCAGCTGTTGGCGCTGTCGTAGTAGTACTCGACGCCGCCCGGCGTGCCGACGGCCAGTTCCATGTAGCCCATGCACCCGTACAGCGTAGCCGCATAGGGACCCGGATACAATCCGCTGCTTTCGCCGGCAGAGGCCTCGACGGTCGTGGGATCCCACGAGGCGAGGGGGGCGTGAAACCAGCCGGAGTCGATTTCCGGATCGGGGACCAAGTGGATGATCGTGGCCGGCGCGGTCTGCGCCAGCAGGCCGAGCGCGGACGCCAATCCCGCGGCTCGTTTATCGTGCTTTCCCGGTTGTGCGCGCATGAGACCCCCTCGTTGTGTCCATAAAAACACCCCGGTCGCCCGGCTGTCAAGCCCGACGCTTTCCACGCCGGGGCGATTTTGGTAGTGGTTCCGGGCGATGGAAACGATGCGCATCCAGTGTCTTGTACTCGCTGCGGGCATCTTGTTGGGCCTGTCCGCCGCCGGCCGGGCCGACCCGTTCTACCTGCCCAACGAGCATCCGGTCACACGGCTGTTCGGCGTCCCGCCGGCCGAAAGCGGTCTCGTGGCGACCGGCTCATGGGCCCACGGCTCCATCAACATCGCCAACAATTCCACCGATGACCTGGCCGGGGATTCGTCGCTGATGCTGGACGGCGAGACTTATGTCGCGCGAATCGCCTTGCGCCGCGGCTTCGCCGGCGGCTGGGAAATCGGTCTCGACCTGCCGTACGTCCGCCACGCGGGCGGGATACTCGACGACTTCATCGAGTCCTACCACGACACGTTCGGGTTCTCGCAGGGCAACCGCAAGGCCATCCCTTCCGACCGCCTGCTCTACGCCCTGACGCGGAATGGGGAAACGTTGTTCTATCTCGCCGACCCCGCGGACGGGTTGGGCGACGCGGCCGTGAGCCTGGGGCGGCAGTTGTACCGGCGGCTGGACGGGACGCGCGCCGCAGCGGCCCGCGTCGCTATCGAAGCGCCGACCGGGAACCGCGACAACTTGCTCGGCAGCGGCAGCACCGACATCGCGCTCTCGGTCGCCGGCACGGACACAGCCCTGCTCTGTCCCCTGCGTTTGGATGCCGTGCTCGGCGTGCTGTTCCTGGCCGGCGGCGGACTGCTGGAGCAATGGCGCGAGCCGGCCGCCGGGTTCGGCTCGGCCGCGATCACGTGGCCCGCGACGGAAAAGCTTTCCTTCAAGGTCCAGGCAGACGCGCATTCGCCGCTCTTCGACGGTCTCTACATCGGCCGACTGGACCACTGGGGCTGCCAGGTCTCGATGGGCGGAACGCTGCTCCTCCCCCGCGCGGCCGCGCTCGACATCGCCGTGACGGAAGATGTCGCTGTCGCCACGGCGCCGGATGTGGTATTTCATTTCGCGCTCTCGAAATCATGGTGAACCGATGCGCCCAATCGCCCGATGGCTTGTCCCGTCCCTCCTGATGACCGCCGCCGCCTGCCGCGGCGACCTGCTCGCCCCGGCGGAGCCGTCCGTTCAATTCTTCTCCGATTTCAGCGGCGGCGGGCATCTCCTGTACTTCCTCGATCACCGGGACCAGTTGCAGGAGGATCGCTTCGTCACCGAGGGCCTGATGGAAATGGATTTCAGCATGCTCTCGTTCCCCCGCGGCCTCGACCTCCGGCTCCGCTTCGAAATGGACGCCAACATGGGCCGGTCGGTCGCGGAGAATCTCCCCTTCTCGCCCAAGGAAACCGCCTACGAGATCAACCCCTTCGCCGAGTACCGGCGGGACGGCCTGCTCTGCCGCGCGGGCCTGGTCCACGCCTGCCAGCACCTGATCTACAAGGACGACGACTCCCCGTGGTACCTCGAGGAGGGCGTGGACATCCCGCCCGACGTCTACTGGAACCGCCTCTACGCCGGCGCCGGCCGGCCGGAGATCCGTCCCGAGATTCTCCGGGAAACTTACCTCGGAGATTCAGAGGGGCCAAAGCGGCCCCTCGTCGTCTGGTACGCCGAGGCCGGCTGGTACCTGCGCTCGCTCGGCGGGTTGATGGACGACGAGTCGCTCTACGGCGACAACGACTGGGCGTACGACGGGAAGCTGGACCTGATGCTCCCCGTGTGCGTGACCCGGCGCCTCGCGCTGTTCGCCTCCAGCCGCGCGCACGCGCTCTTCGACACGGGCGACAAGGCGTACTGGCGCGAGCGGCTCGAACTGGAGAGCTTTTTCGCCAGCCGCGGCTTCGGCTCGTCGGTCTTCCTGGCCTGGAACGCCGTGGACGAGCATCCGCGGGACAGCCGCGAGGGGCTGTTCGAACTGGGCGCGCGGTTCTTTTTTTAAAATCGTTTTCGACTCGCGGGGACGCTCGCCCTCCAGGATGGAAACGGGTCTTGGAGGGCGAGCCTCTGGCGAGCCGGTCGCGTCATGCGGGTGGCGTACGCGATCGGCATGGCCATCGCACCCCCGCCAGCGCCGCCAACTGCAGCAACAGCATCGGAAGGACCACCGCCGGCACCCAGCGCCCGGCACGCAGCCCGAGCACGAACGGCTCGAACGGGCCGATCCCGTACACGCTCCGGCTGATGCCCACGCCCACCAGCACCGCCGCCACCGCGCCGCCCGCGATCAATCCCGCGCGCCGCAGGGACGTGGGCGCGGGCCGCGGCTGCTCGAACCGCAGCGCGGCCATCAGCAGCGGCGGGCCAAGCAGGACGCAGAACACAAGGTGGTGTACGGCGGCCACGCCGACGATGTATGCGTAGGGGTACAGGCCGAGCAGTTCCGAGCCCAGCGCGCGCCACGCGGCCGCGGCCAGCGCGCCCGGCACGCAGACCGTCACGAAGAAGACCGCGCGCCCCCACGACGCCTCCGGCTCCGGCGCCGCGTCCCACAGCCGCCACGCCGTCCATGCGAACGCGCCCATGCCCGCCGCCTGGAACAAACTGACCGCCCCCAACGCTCCCAAAAGCCAGTCCGCGGCCAGCGAGGCGGCCAGCGCGCTCCACACCCCCGCCGCGCCGAACAGGATCCCCGCCAGCGGCGTCAGCACGATCCCCGGATTGAAGTCGAGGTGCAGCGGGATCAGGTGGAGCCGGGAAAACAGGATCGCGGAGAGGAGTTGCGCCAGGGTACAGGCGGCGAAGCTCGAGTATGGGCGAAGGGTCATGAAGAGGGGGGAGGGTTCAGGGTTCAGGGTTCAGGGTTCAGGGTTCAGGTGGGAGGGGACAAGCAGGAAGCCTCAACGTCCAACAACCAACATCCAACGTCCAACAGAAGAGGTTTCAGTCCTTGGAAGTTGGACGTTGGACGTTGGAAGTTGAACACCATTTTATACTCTCAATTGAAAGGCCGGTCCGCTCCTCCTGAACCCCGAACCCTCCCTCCTATCATACCAACAGCATGCAATCCCCATAACTGTAAAACCGATACCCCTGCTCCACCGCCTCGCGGTAGGCGCGGAGCACCAACTCCCGCCCCCCGAACGCGCTGACCAGCATCAGCAGCGTCGAGCGCGGCAGGTGAAAATTCGTCAGCATCGCGTCCGTGACCTTGAACTCGAAGGGCGGGCGGATGAACAGGTCCGTCCGCCCGGAGCACGGGACCACGCCCCCGCGCTCCGCGGCCACGGCCTCCAACGTGCGCACGGTGGTCGTGCCCACGGCGACGACGCGGCCCCCGCGGGCGCGGGTTTCCGCGACGGCCTGCGCCGTGCGCTCCGGCACCTCGTACCGCTCGGATTCCATGCGATGGTCCTCGACGGTATCCGCCGACACGGGCCGGAACGTGCCGATCCCCACGTGGAGCGTGAGGAAGGTCATGGGCACGCCCGCCGCGTCGAGCCGGCCGAGGAGTTCGGGCGTGAAGTGGAGGCCGGCGGTCGGCGCCGCGACGGCGCCCGGCCGCTCGGCATAGACCGTCTGGTAGCGCCGGTCATCCAGGCCCGGCCGCGCGGGGCGATGGATGTACGGCGGCAGCGGAGGGACCCCCAGCCGGGCCAGCAGGTCCGGGACCGCCGCGCCCTCCACGCGCAGGACCGCGCGGCCTTTTTCCCCGTCCTCGAGCAGGATCGCCCTCGCGTCGGGGCCCAGCCGGATGGCGTCGCCGATCTTCGGCCGGCGGGAGGCGTGCATCAACACCTCCCACGTGCCGGGGACGCGCTCTTCGAGGAACAGGATTTCCACCTTGCCGCCCGTGGGCTTCACGCCGAAAACGCGGGCCGGGATCACCCGGGTATCGTTGGCCACCAGCAGGTCGCCCGCCCGGAGAAACTCCGGCAGGGCCCGAACGCGCTGGTGGCGCAGGACGCCCGTCCGGCGCTCGACGACCAGCATCCGGGCCTCGTCGCGCCGCTCCGCCGGCTCCTGGGCGATCCGCTCCGGCGGCAGCTCGTAATCGAAGTCCTGTGTCCGCATATGATTGGGAATCTATGTCGCCCGGCCAAATCGATCAAACCACAAGTGTAGCGCCGCACGGCGTGCGGCGACGCGCCACGCCGTGGCGCGCTACACAGACCCGCCGCAACCGCTCTTGACGCGGGTTCCATAACTCTTGTACGTTAAGGCTGAAGGAAAGAAAAGGTAGACATCGTGCCGCCGCATGCGGTAGAAATGGGCCCATTGGGTGAGGGCCCGGGAACGTAGGAGACAACTATGAAAAAGGTTTCACGCCGTTTCGCAGGTTTCACGCTGATCGAGCTGCTGGTCGTTATCGCCATCATATCCATCCTGGCCGCCCTGCTCTTCCCGGCGGTGCAGGGGGCGTTGCTTCGCGCGCGCCTGACGCAGATGCTGAACAACGGCGTGCAGATCCAGCGCGGTATCTTCCAGAAGATCACCGACGTGTCCGTCGTCACCGGCCAGTTGTCGTTCGACTACCCCACTTATGCTGAGTGGGGCAACTCCACGGATTACTGGAAGAACCTGATGACCAACAAGGTCCTGTCCGTCGACTCCTCTTTCTTCGCCGGCGGCGGCATCCCGGCCGAAAAAGACATCGACGCCTTTGCCGCGGAAAACAATGCGTGGTGCATGGTCGCCGATATCACCGAGGCCTCGGTGGATACCATCCCCATGATCTTCACCCGCAACCTGGACATCGCGGCCCTGCAGTCGGTCACCGAGGCCAACCTGACGGACGGCCAGAACCCGTTCGGCAAGCGCGGCATGGTGTTCGTGACCAAGGGCGGCGCGGGCTACGTCCTCGACAACACCACGATCAACGACCAGTCGTTCTACGTCGGGGACGCGGTGAACCAGGTCATGCGTCCATAGCAGAAGATCACGGGCGCCAAGCGCCGGATGACCGACGGATGCGTCGGTTATCCGGCGCTTCGTGTTTAGGGGGTGATTGAGCCTCCGCCGAAATCCCGTTCGCGTGCATTAGATGATGAGGAAAGGGCCCCGGGAAAAAGGCTGAGTGATGAAAAAGACTGTAATAATTACGGCAGTGATGATGGTCGCTGCTGGGTTAGCGAGTGCGGATAATCTAGTTGTAACGTCGTTTCATAGCAATGGACAGGTGACGTGGACTTTCCCAACGAATGGCGTAGCGGAGTACCGCGTGGAATGGTGTGCAGATCTATTGGCAGAGTTGTGGTGCGATCTTGAGAGCGGTTTGCGCGGGATAGCCCCAATAGACGACACGATGAACGAGTCTGTGCCGATGTCCTACAGGATCAAGGCGATGGGGCCGGAACCGACGAATATGGTGTACATCCCAGCGGGATGGTTTGATATGGGTAACTGCATGGACCCAAACGAAGGAAGGGACGATGAGTTGCCTGTGCATCGGGTGTATGTGAGTGGGTTCTACATGGACCGTTACGAAGTGAATGGCAACCTGTGGGGCGAGGTGTACGCGGATGCTTTGACAAACGGTTACAGCTTCGACAACACCGGAGCGGCGAAGGGGGCGAATCATCCCGTGCACACTGTAAACTGGTATGATGTAGTGAAGTGGGCCAACGCACGGAGCCAAATAGAGGGCCTAACGCCGTGCTACTACCTTGATGATGCCCACACCATCCTATTCAAAACGGGTACCGAAAATCTATCGTCTTCACAAGTCAACTGGACTGCAACTGGGTATCGCTTGCCTACGGAGGCGGAGTGGGAGAAGGCGGCGCGCGGGGGGGCGAGTGGGCACAGGTTCCCATGGGCGGACGATACGATCAGCCACGGGCGAGCGAATTACACTGCAGATTCATCATACAGCTACGACTTGAGCAATGGACTTCACCCAGACTACTCCAGTGGTGATATTCCGTATACCAGTCCGATTGGCTCGTTTACACCGAATGGCCATGGGCTTTATGACATGGCGGGGAACGCGTACGAATGGTGCTGGGACAGGTACGACAAAAACTACTACTCGGTTTCCCCAAGCGCCAATCCCGTTGGCCCCCTAACAAACATGCCCCGCGTGCTGCGTGGTGGCGACTACCACAACCTTCCGGACTTATGTCGCAGTTCTTATCGCTACAGCGCCCAACCCAACATCGAGTTCTACTACATGAGCTTCCGTCTTGTGCGTGCCGCGCCATAGACACCGAGGCCTCGGTGGATACCATCCCCATGATCTTCACCCGCAACCTGGACATCGCGGCCCTGCAGTCGGTCACCGAGGCCAACCTGACGGACGGCCAGAACCCGTTCGGCAAGCGCGGCATGGTGTTCGTAACCAAGGGCGGCGCGGGCTACGTCCTCGACAACACCACGATCAACGACCAGTCGTTCTACGTCGGGGATTCAGTCAACCCCGTCCTGCGGCCGTAAATCCGTCCGTTTGATCAAGGCGCCGGGCTCCAGGGTCCGGCGCCTTGTTTTTTGCATCCGCTCCTCTTTTATAGTAACTTCAATGCGCACCCTGTAGCGGCGCGTCTATGACGCGCGGGCGGCTCGTAGAGCCGCCGCTACAGCGTGAGCGATCATGCAGGACGACACCGCGCTTTTCGACGTCATTTTGAACGGCCGCCACGAGGCGGTCGAGGGCTTGATCCGCTCGGCGCTGGAACAAGGCCTGACGCCCGATGCGATTCTGCACGAGCGACTGCTTCCCGGCATGGAAGAACTCGGCCGCCGGTACGCCTCCGGGCAGGCGGTCATCCCGGACCTGCTGCTCGGCGCGCGCGCGATGCAGGCCGGGCTGGACGCGCTGGAGCCCCTGCTGCCGCATTCGAAATCGGCCTCCCGGCCGGCGGTCTGCATCGGCACGGTCCAGGGCGACCGGCACGGGATCGGCAAGAACATCGTCGCCATGCGGCTGCGCGCCGCGGGGTACCGCGTGACGGACCTCGGCGTCGACTGCGGCGCGGAGGCCTTTCTCCGCGCGGTGGACAAGGGCGCGCGCGCCGTGCTCTGCAGCGCGCTGATGACCCGCAGCCTGCGCTACCTGCGCGTGGTGGCCGACGCCTTCCGCGACCGGCCGGAGATTCCCATGATCATCGGCGGCGCGCCCGTCACGCCGGATTTCGCCGCGGAGCTCGGGGCGGGATATGCGCCGGACGCTTCAAGCGCTGTCCAGGCGCTTGAAGCCATCCTGCAACGAACGGAATTGAACAGAAGGTAACGGAGGCAACCAAGGAGTAATCGTTTTCTTCGTTCCCTTCGTTGTCTTCTGTTTACTACTCGCCGGGCGGCTCGCAGAGCCGCCTCCACAGGGAAGAGGCGGAGGAACTCCTACTCCGGCAGGATGTCCGGCATCAGGCTGCGCGCCTTGGCCTTCAGTTCCGGGTTCAGCTTGACCGCCTGGTCCGCGTAGTTGGCCGCGGCCCGGAATCCGCCGTTCTCGTAGCAGTACACGGCGATGGAGAGCGTGAGGTTGGCGCGGTCCGCCTCCTTGACGTCGGGCGCGGACAGGTAATGGCCGAGCATCTGCATGTACATACGGACGCTGATCTCCGGCCAGGTCCGCACCAGTTCCCCGTGGCTGCCGAGCGCCACCCGGATGCCCGTGGTGTCGGCGGCGATCGTCGTGCCCCCCAGCTCCGTGCCCGCGCCGGGGAACGGCGCGGCGTTGATGCGGGTCATGAGAAACTTCTTGAGTTCGTCCATCCGCTCGTAGATTTCGCGGATGTTCGCGAGGGTTTTCTGGCCTTCGGGCGTTTGCAGCGCCGGCCCGGCCTGCAGCAGGTTCTGGAGCGCCTTGCGGTAGTCCTTCTGCGCGACGATCGGCCCGTTGGCCCCGCGCACGGCATCGAGGCGGTCCAGGTCCGCCTGGATTTTCTCCGCGCGGACTTTTTCCTCGGCGGCCTGGCGGCTCGCGGCATCCTGGGCCTCGCTTTCCCGGGCCCGGGCGACCTCCGCGTCCACGTAGGGATAGAACAGCGGGCTCGTTTTGCGGAGAAACTCCTCCCAGGTGGACCGGGCCTTCGCGCCCTGACCGTGCTTCATCCACTCGTCCGCGGATTCCTTCTGGAACCGGAAGCCGGACACCTGTTCCTTCCAGGCCCGGGCGGCGGCCTGGAGCCCGTACGGCCAGGCAGGCTCGCTCGACGTGGCCCCGGCATACGCGTTGAAACCGGCCTCCGCGCCGACGAGGTCCAGGCGGCGCAACGCCGCCAGCCCGGAAAAGAGCTTGGCCAGATCGTTGTAGGCCGGCGGCCACTTGGCGGTCTCCTTCCTGACGCTGTCCTCGGTAGCCTCGTTCAGCAGGAGGCTGGCGAGCGTCCGGGCGAGGACGCCCTGATCGGCGCCCTCCGGTGCCACGGCCTGCAGCGGGCTTCGCAGCGCCTCGAGAAGGGGCTTGGCTTCGGCCTCGTTCCCGGACGCCAGCGCCCCGACGGCGTCCAGCAGCTGGAGCCAGGCCACCGTCGCGCCGGCCGTGTCCAAGCCCGTCTGCAGCCGCTTCGCTTGCAGGCGCAGCGCATCCGCCTGCCCGCCGGTCACCTGGCGCATGGCGGCCAGAATGGCCGATTCCATCTCGCGCGGGAACGGGCCGGCCGCGACGGCCGTCGAACCGGAGTCCGGCGGCTTTACGACGGCCGTCGTGCCCGTGGCCGGGGTCGGCGTCCGGGGGGTACCGACCCGCATCGTCGGCGGCAGGACGGGCGCGGGCGGCTTCTCCTCGGGCTTCTTAATCACGCGGACGAGGATCACGGCGAGGACAATGATGAGCAGGAGGAGCCCGCCGACGAGGCCCAGCACGGGGGCCAGCGAGCTCTTCTTTTCCTTCCGGTGATGCCCGCCGCTTTCCAGCTTGGCCACCCGGTGCGCTTCGCGCAGGTCGGTCAACAGCGAGGGATACGTGGGATACCGCATGAACGGGTCCGCCTCGAGCATGCGCCCGATGACGTCGGCGGTCTCGGGCTGCAGCGCGGGCCGCACCACGCGGATGCTGACGGCGGGATTCTTCAGGCGGGCCAGCACGACGTCGGTCGCGGTCTGCCCGTCGAACGGCGGCTTCGCCCCGAGGGCGTGGTAAAGGGTGGCGCCGAGGCTGTAGATGTCCGAGCGGTGGTCCTCTTTCTGGCCGCGGGCCTTTTCGGGCGCGATGTAATAGGGCGTGCCCCAAACCTCGCCGCCGCGGTTCTGCTGCCACGCAATGAACCGCGCCAAGCCGAAATCGGCCACCTTGGGCGTGTGATCCTTGTCGAACAGGATGTTGGCCGGCTTGATGTCGCCGTGGATCAGCCCGATGTCGTGGGCCGCCTTGAGGCCCTCGGCCACGCCGACGCCGATCTCCAGCACCCGGGTTTCGTCCAGCGGATCGCCCCGCCCGATCTGCTCGTCCAGGCGGCCGCCGCTGACAAGTTCCATCACGATGTACGGCTGGCCCTTCTCCTGGCCGCAGGAGTAGATCTGCACCACGTTGCGATGGTTGATGGCGGCGGCGGCCCGGGCCTCGCGCAGGAAGTTCTCCACGAACTGCGGGTCGTTGCCCATGGCCTGCTTCATGACCTTGATGGCCACGTAGCGGCCGAGGGCCTGGTCCAGCGCCTTGTACACCGCCCCCATGCCGCCGGCGCCCAGCAGTTCCAGCAGCAGGAACTGGCCCAGCAGCGCGGGCACCATCTGCTTCAGCCCGCATTGCGGGCAAACGACGGAGGAGAAAGACGGCAGGCGGCTGACGTCCAGGTGCGCGTTGCATTTCCGGCAGGCGATCTTCTCGACCGGATCCGCCAGGATGCTTATGGTCTCTTCGCCGGACACTTTTCCTCGAAGCCTGTGTGATACACCATAGCAGCCGCGCCTGTATGCAGCAATCCGGGATTCACCCGCGCGCACGGCACCCTTCCCGCCGTCTCCAAGGGCCTCTCGTTCAGCCATTCTACTTTTGGCGCTTTTCGGTGCCCGAATCACAGCGGGTTCGTAGCCCCGGCTGTCCTTTCAACAGACGTCCACGGTGCAGCAGGCGCTATGAGCCTGCTGTTCTATCCAGAATGAGAATGGCGGCCCCACACCTCATTTCTATTGACGCCTCACCACCCATCCTGTATTGATCTATTTTAGAACATAAAGGTGAAGTATGACGGGTGGAATAAAGAATATAAGCGGAAAACAGATCGCCTCTGCTCGAAAAAAGAACAAACCAAGAGTGACGCAACAGGAGCTTTCAAATGCGCTGATCAACCTTGGCGTGCCTTTGGACCGCGCCGCCGTGGCCAAGATCGAAATCGGGTTGCGGGGCGTCCTGGACTACGAATTGCTGGCCATCTCCCGCGTCCTGGACGTGAGCTTGGACTGGCTCCTGGCGGGCGATCTCGCCGAACCGCAGGGCGAAATCGCGCCGCCGCCGCGGCCCGCCGCTGAAGAAGAAACCGCGACCGAACCGCCCGCGCGGGATGATGACCGGGCCCTGGTCTTCCTGTAGTCGCGGCTACAGCATTTTTTCCAGCGCCGCTTCGTCGAGAATCTTCACGCCGAGGGTCCGGGCCTTGTCGAGTTTCGAGCCGGCGTCCTCGCCGACGACCAGGAAATCCGTCTTCTTGCTGACGCTGTCCGTCACCTTCGCGCCGGCGGCGCGCAACCGGTCCTTGATCCCCTCGCGGGAATAGCTTTTTAGCGCGCCCGTCACGACGACGGTCTTGCCGTCGAACAGCCCGCCGCCCGAGGCCGGGGCCTCGCTCTCGGGCCCGGCCTCGAAGTTCACGCCCGCTTTCCGGAGCTTCTCGATCACGGCGCGGTTGCGCGGATTGCGGAAGAAGTCGTGGATGCTCTCCGCCATCACCGGCCCGACGTCGCGCGCCTTTTCCAGGTCTTCGACGCCCGCGGCGGCCAGGCGGTCCAGGTCGCGGAACTGCGCGGCCAGCTTCCGCGCCGCGCCTTCCCCCACGTGCAGGATGCCCAACCCGTTGACGAGCCGCCACAACTCCCGATCCTTGCTCGCCGCGACGGCTTCGACTACGTTCGCGGCGGATTTTTCCGCCATGCGCTCCAGGGCGGCCAGGGGCTCCGCCGCGAGATGGTACAGGTCCGCCACGTCCTTCACCAGGCCGCGGTCCACGAGTTGGTTGACCAGCACCTCGCCGAGGTTCTCGATGTCCATCGCCCGGCGCGAGGCGTAGTGCAGGAGGGTGCGCTTGAGCTGCATGGGACACGCGATGTTCTCGCAGCGCCAGGCGACGAATTCCGGGTCGCGCCGGATCGGTCCGCCGCAGGCCGGGCATTTCCCGTCCAGGTGCTTCACCAGATCGAACGGCTTCGCGCCCCGCGGCCGCTCCTCCGGGACGACCGCGACGACGGCCGGGATGACCTCGCCGGCCTTTTCGATGATCACCGTGTCGCCGACGCGGATGTCCTTGCGCCGGATTTCCTCCTCGTTATGGAGCGTCGCGCGGGAGATCGTCGAGCCGGCGAGAAACACCGGCTCCAGCTCGGCGACGGGCGTCAGGGTGCCGGTGCGGCCGACCTGCACGGTGATGGCCTTGAGTTTCGTGCGGGCCTGCTCGTGGGAGTACTTGTAGGCGATCGCGAAGCGCGGGGCCTTGGCCGTGGCGCCGAGTTTCTTCCACTGGGCGAGGCGGTTGACCTTGACCACGGCGCCGTCGATCTCGTACGGAAGCGCCGCCTCGATCTTCTGCAAGTCGCCGGCGGCGGCGATGACCTCCTCGATATCCGCGCAGCGCCGCCAGAACTGCGGGGTCGGAAGCCCGAAGGCCTTGAGGGATTCGAGCACCTCGGCCTGTGTCTCGAAGGCGATGCCCTCGTGGGCGCCGACCGCGTAAAACACGGCCAAAAGCGGCCGCGCGGCGACGATCCGCGAGTCGAGCTGCTTGAGCGAGCCGGCGCAGGCGTTGCGCGGATTGGCGAAAAGTTCCTCGCCGTCCTTCTCGCGCTGGGCGTTGAGCTTCTTGAAGCCCTCGACCGGCAGGTAGGCCTCGCCGCGGACTTCGAGGAGAGGGGGGGGCGCGCGGGCGGCGTCGCGGGAGCTCCGCCCTCCAGATTCTTCTTTGTGGAGGGGCGAGCTCCCGCGAGCCCGCTCCGGCAACGAGCCGGCCAGATTCAGGGGAATGGCGCGGATGGTGCGGAGGTTGGCGGAGATGTCGTCGCCGGTGGTCCCGTCGCCGCGGGTGGCGCCGAGCGTGAAGACGCCGTTCTCGTACCGCAGGCTGACGGAGACGCCGTCGACCTTGGGCTCAATGACGTACTCGATTTCCTCGCCGGGCAGCAGTTTTTTCACACGCGCGTCAAACTCGCGGAGTTCGTCGAAATCGTACGTGTTATCCAGCGACATCATGGGGACGAGGTGGCGGACGTTCCGGAACTCCTTGAGCGGCTCGCCGCCGACGCGGCGGGTCGGGGAGTCGGGCGTCGCGAGATCGGGAAACTGCACCTCGAGATCGCGGAGTTCCTTGTACAGCGCGTCGTACTCGCGGTCGGATATCTCCGGGCGCGCCTCGACGTAGTAGAGGCGGTTGTGGCGGTTCAATTCCCGCCGGAGTTCCGCGATCCGCTTCTCGGCCTGTTTGCGCGTCATCTTCTTCCCTGTATTTCCGCTGCTCCGGCGGCGGAAGGAAGCTCCGGCGGCAGAGCGCCGGAGCTACAGGCGCTGCCGATTCGTTTTCACCATCCACGCCGCCAGGACTGCCACGGCGGCCCCGGCGGTATCCGCCAGCCAATCCGCGGCCTCCATGGACCGCGTCGGCACGAAATACTGGTGGATCTCGTCCAGGCCACCATACAACGAGGCCAGGACAAAGGCGAGCGCGGCCGAGCGCCAGGCCGCCAGGCCCAGCCGGGCGGAAAGCGCGCGGAAGAGCCACAGGGCGAGGATGCCGAAGAAGAGGGCATGGAGGACCTTGTCCTCGTGCGGGTAGGCCAGCGGGCGCGGGAAGCTGGGGCGCGAACTCAAGTAAAAGATCGCCCCCGCCCAGGCGAGCGGCGGCAGCCAGTAATAGAGCCGGGGGCCAAGGGCCTTCACAGCCCCCACCGCCTGGAAACAAAGGGCCAGACGATCTCGAAGGCGATGAGCAGGATGATGATCCACTCGAGGATTTCCAGCCGACGGTTCGCGTTGCGGTCGCTCAACTTCTCGTAGAGGCTCTCGATGGTGTCCAGCTTGCGGAGGTTGCCGGTGTTCCATTCCGCGAGGTGGAAGCGCTGGGAGGCCAGGCGGTAGACGCGGGCGAGGTACTGGTCGCCGAGCAGCTTGAGCGCGTTGCTGACGCGCTCGAAGAGGATCGCCCCGTCCACCTGCATCTGCCCGACGCGTCGCAGGCTGGACATGCGGGAGAGGCCCAGCAGGCGCTGCCAGGTGAAGCGCGAGAGGAGTTCGTAGGAGCGGTCGAGCGAATCGTCGAGCTGGGCGTCAAGCACGCGCAGCTCGAGCAACTCGATGTTGGCGAACTCCA
The DNA here is from genome assembly GCA_018001225.1 of Kiritimatiellia bacterium. Lineage (NCBI taxonomy): Bacteria > Pseudomonadati > Kiritimatiellota > Kiritimatiellia > Kiritimatiellia bacterium. The sequence continues at coordinate 46,544 of JAGNIJ010000008.1, forward strand.
GCACGTCGAGCACGTCGCCGGCGTCGCGGTCGAAGATCAGCGCCGCGTTCCAATCGATCAGCGTCAGGTCGTCGGGGCCATAGGAGAGCTGGACGGAGACGGCGTCGGCGACCTCCTGGGCGGAGAGCGGGCCGGTCTCGGCGCGCAGGATGCGCGCGATTTCCTCGCCGTGCTGCGCGGGCAACTGGTCCAGCGGGCCGGGCCGCTCCGCGTCGCGCACCTCGAACATGAGGTAATCCTCCACGGGGTCGGGCGGACGGGGCCGCGACACGGCCCCGCGGATCCGGAGCAGCAGGTCCTCGACGCGGCGCCGGGCGTCGCGCTCGAGCGCGGCGCCGGCGTTGAGTTCGCAGCTCAAGCGGCCCGCTTCGGCCAGGGGTCCCTCGAACGGGATGGCATACGCCACGGTGACGGCGCCGAAATCGTACAGGACCATGTCCACGGCGGGCGACAGGGCGCGGCCGGCCACCGTCAAGCCCTCGGCCTGCTGGCCGACGTGCAGGGGCGCGGGCTGGTAGCCGCCGTAGTACTTCGGCGCGCGACGGCTGGTCGTCACCTCGGTCTTCACGTCCGACCGCGCCAGCAGGCGCCGGACGCGCTCCAGGTCGATCGAGAGCCCGATATCGAAGACGTACAGCGCGTGGCAAAGGCCTTCCTTGACGATGACCGGGGCCATGGGCGCTCCTTATTTGAGGAAAATCATCCGCACCGAAAGCAGCAACAGGAAGACACCAAAAATCCGGCGCAGCATCAGGGCGGGCACGGCGACGGCGATCTTGGCGCCGAGCAGACCGCCCAGCACAAACCCCAGGCAGATCCAGCCGGCCGCCGCCAGGTTCACATGGCCGTGACGAAAGTAGGTCCAGGCCGCGAGTAAGCCGATGGGCGGCACCAGCATCGCCAGCGTCGTGCCCTGGGCCAGGTGCTGGGAGTAACCAAAGAGCATCACCAGGGCGGGCACGATGAAGACCCCGCCGCCCAGGCCCAGGATGCCGCTCAAGGCGCCCGCCGCCAGGCCCAGGACAACGAACAGCAGTACATTGATCATGAACGCGCTCCTTCCGACGCTCACCAAACTATCATGGTTATTCTACCCGAAGCGTGCCCGCCCGCCAAGCCGCGCGGGGAACGCCCGCCCTTCATTCCCGGTTGCCAGCCGCAACAAAATCCTTCACGGCCGTAAAGGATTTTGTTGCGGTCAAAAGGGATCGGAGACGCGGGCGGCCCGGAAAAAGCGTGCAATCCCGGCGGGCGGCATGGTACATGGCCCCGAGTGCAGGGGCGATTTTCATGACAGCGGAATACCATGGTTCACACCGCATGACGCTGGCCAACCGGATCACCATTCTGCGGATCCTGGCCGTGCCGGTGTTCATCCTGATGCTGGTCTACTACACGCAGGGCTTGGCCCGCGGCCAGGGGGAGGAGATCTACCGCATCGCGGCCCTGGTCGTGTTCGTGGCCGCGGCCAGCACGGACGCGCTGGACGGATACCTGGCGCGCTCCCGCAACGAAATCACGCACCTGGGAAAGATCCTCGATCCGCTGGCGGACAAGGCCTTGCTGCTCTCCTCCTTGATCCTGCTCACGAGGCCGTCGCTCCCGGCGCTGGAACCGCATATCCCGGTGTGGTTTACACTGCTCGTGATCAGCCGGGACGTGGTGCTGATCCTCGGCGCCGCGGTCATTCACGCCGTGGCCGGGGCCGTGGTCGTCAAGCCGCGCGTGGTCGGCAAGATCGCCACGTTCTTCCAGATGGTCACCGTCGCCTGGGTGCTCATGCAGGGCCGGCCAGGATGGTTTGCCGTCTGGGTCGACATCGCCGGCGTGTTCACGCTCGTCTCCGGCGCGTGGTACCTGGTCGACGGATTGCGCCAGCTCGAGAAGCACTCCGGCGTGCCGAAGCCGACGGCGTCATGAGCGAGCCGAAGACCCAGCGGGTCGTCGCGATTGTCGGCCGGCCGAACGTCGGCAAGTCGGCGCTCTTCAACCGCCTCGCCGGCCGGCGCATCGCCATCGTCCACGAGGAGCCCGGTGTCACGCGCGACCGGCTGGAGTGCGCCGCGGAATGGGAGGGCCGACGGTTCGAGCTGACGGACACCGGCGGGCTCTCGACGATGGACGCGTCCGCGGCCGCCAATCTCTTCGAAGCCGAAACGCAGCGCCAGGCGGAGCTGGCGATCCAGGAGGCCGCCGCGCTGATCCTCGTCGTGGACGTCACGGCCGGCGTCCTGCCGCTGGACCGCGAGGTGGCCGGGCGGCTGCACCGAAGCGGGCGCGTCACGGTCGTCGCCGCGAACAAGGCCGATCACCCGGGGCTGGACGCCCAGGCCGCCGAGTTCGAGGAACTCGGGTTCCCCGTGTTTCCCGTCTCCGCGCTGCACAACCGCGGCCTCGACGCGCTCATGACGCCCGTCCTCGCCGCCCTGCCGCCGCCCGCCGAGGGCGCCGAGGGCCCGCCCCTCAAGGTGGCGATCGTCGGCCGGCCGAACGTGGGCAAATCCTCTTATATCAACAAGTTGCTGGGCAGCGACCGGGTGATCGTATCCGACGTGCCGGGCACCACGCGCGACAGCATCGACGTCCCCTTCTCCGTCGGCGCCGGCGAATCCGCGCGGCGATACCTGCTGATCGACACCGCCGGCGCGCGGAAGCTCGGCCGCGCGCACACCGCGGTCGAGCGGTTCAGCCTGTTCCGCGCGCAGAAGAGCATCGAGCGCGCCGACGTGGTCGTGTTGATGCTCGACGCCGAGGCGGGGCCGGGCGAGCAGGACAAGAAACTCGCCGCGCAGATCCTGGAGCACAACAAGGGCTGCCTGCTGCTGGTCAACAAGTGGGATCTGGCCAAGGGGATGAAGGCGGAGGAGTACGAGGCCGCCTTGCGCCGCGTCCTGCCGTTCCTCGATTTTGCGCCGGTCCTGTTCGTATCCAGCCTGACGGGCTACGCGCTGCGGCGCAGCGTCGAGGCGATAGATCGCGTCGCCGCGCAGACGCAGCGGCGGCTGACCACCGGGCTGCTCAACCGGGTGCTTCACGACGCCACGGCGCGAGTCCAGCCGCCGCACATCCGCGGGCACCGCCTGAAGTACTACTACGCGACGCAGACCGGGACGGCGCCGGTGACCGTCCGCCTGTTCGTCAACGATCCCAAGCGCATGACGCCCGCTTACCGCGCGTACCTGATCCGCGAACTGCGGAGCGCGTTCGGCCTGGAGGGCGCGCCGATCGCAATCCAGTTCAAGGCCAGCCACGAGCCGAAAGAGCACGGCTCCTCCAAAACATAGCGTGGAGGCGGGACGCCCCCGTCCCGCCAGACGCCCCCGTCCCGCGAGCGCCGCGAGCGCGCGCCGCCTCCAGAAACCGGTTAAAACAAAGCCTTTCCGACCAATTTTCTTTAAGTTCCTTTTTAAGGTTGACGCCCCTATATATAGGGGTATTTTGCGAAGACATGGTGCGGACCATCAATATGTGGTGGTTCGCCCGGTTTTTTACAGACATAACTGTTTGGCTTTCATTAGGTTGTAATAAGGAGGACCTTTAATGCTGGACACGCGTGATTCGGCGGAGCTTTGTGACAAGGAAGCGGCGCCTTCGCGGCGCGGTACGGCGGCGAAAACCGCGCGGCGCGCGGCCCCGGCAGCCAGGAAAAAGGCCCGGCCCGGCCTCGCCATCCCCCGCGTCTTCAGCGCGCCGGGCGTGAACCCGTTCGACGCCGTGGAGTGGGAGCGGCGCAAGGCGGCCATCGGCGACGAGAAGGGCAAGACGATCTTCGAGCAGGATAACGTGATGGTCCCGCGCGCGTGGTCCATGCTCGCGACGAACGTCGTGGCCTCGAAATATTTCTACGGCGAGCTCGGGACGCCCGCACGGGAGCATTCCGCGCGGCAGCTCATCCACCGGGTCGCGCGGACGATCGCGGACTGGGGGCTGGCGGACGGGGTGTTCGCCTCGCCGGAGGACGCGGAGGTGTTCTATAGCGAGCTGGCGTGGCTCTGCCTGCACCAGCACGGCTCGTTCAACTCGCCGGTCTGGTTCAACTGCGGCCTGTACCACCAGTACGGCGTCGGCAAGGGGAACGGGCACGGCCTGTTCTACTTCGACCGCGCCGAGGGCCGCGTGCGCCGGGCAGCGACCCAGTACGAGCGGCCGCAGTGCTCGGCCTGCTTCATCCAGTCGGTCGAGGACTCGATGGAGGGCATCATGCGGCTCGCGCACAGCGAGGCCATGCTGTTCAAGTTCGGCAGCGGCACGGGCTCGGACCTGTCCACCCTGCGCAGCGAGCGGGAGAAGTTGAGCGGCGGCGGGCGGCCCAGCGGCCCGCTCTCGTTCCTCAAGGTCTACGACTCGATCGCCAGCGTGGTGAAGTCCGGCGGCAAGACGCGCCGCGCGGCGAAGATGAACACGCTGAAGTGCTGGCACCCGGACATCAAGGAGTTCATCCAGGCCAAGCAGAACGAGGAGAAGAAGGCCTGGGCGCTGATCGAGCAGGGCTACGACGGCAACTTCAACGGCGAGGCGTACGGCTCCATCGGCTACCAGAACGAGAACTTGAGCGTGCGCCTGACGGACGGCTTCATGCGCGCGGTGCTCGAGGATGGCGAGTGGCCGACGCGCTGGGTGACCGACCCCTCCAAGCCGGGCCCGACGTACAAGGCGCGTGACCTGATGCGCTGGATCGCCGAGGGCACGTGGACCTGCGGCGACCCGGGCGTGCAGTACGAGGACACCATCCAGCGCTGGCACACCTGCGCGCGCACGGGCCCGATCAATTCGAGCAACCCGTGCAGCGAGTACATGTTCCTCGACGACAGCTCCTGCAACCTCGCGTCCCTGAACCTGATGAAGTTCGTACGCGACGACGGCGCCTTCGACGTCGAGCTCTTCCGCGCCGCCGTCCGGATCTTCATCACGGCGCAGGAGATCGTCGTGGACAACGCGAGCTACCCGACGGAGCCGATCACGGTCCACAGCCACCGGTTCCGCCCGCTGGGGCTCGGCTACGCGAACCTCGGCTCGCTGCTGATGGCCCTCGGGCTGCCCTACGACAGCGACCGCGGCCGGGCGATCGCCGGCGCGCTGACGGCGATCATGCACTTCGGCGCCTACGCGCAGTCCGCGCGCCTGGCGGAGGTCCTCGATCCGTTCGAGGGCTTCGCCGACAACCGGGAGACCATGCTCGAGGTCGTCGGCCGCCACCGCGCCGCGCTCGACACCCTGCCGCCGGGCTGCCCGCCCGACCTGCTCGCCGCCGCCCGCGCGGCGGCGGACGAGGCGCTCGAGGCTGGGAAGAAGCACGGCTACCGCAACGCCCAGGTCACCGTCCTGGCGCCGACCGGCACGATCGGGTTCATGATGGACTGCGACACGACCGGCGTGGAGCCGGACATCGCGATCGTGAAGTACAAGCTCCTCGCCGGCGGCGGCATGCTGAAGATCGTCAACCGCACCGTCCCCGCCGCGCTGCAGCGGCTGGGCTACGGCCGGCCCCAGGTCCAGGAGATCCTCGAATACATCGAGCACAACGACACCATCGAGGGCGCGCCGGGCATCAAGGAAGAGGACCTGCCCGTGTTCGACTGCGCCTTCAAGCCGCGCAACGGGCGGCGGTACATCCCCTACGGGGCGCACCTGCGCATGATGAGCGCCGTGCAGCCGTTCCTCTCGGGGGCCATCAGCAAGACCGTCAACATGCCCACGGAAGCGACCGTGGACGAGATCATGCAGACGTACATCGACGGCTGGAAGCTGGGCCTGAAGGCTATCGCGATCTACCGCGACGGCTGCAAGCGCAGCCAGCCGGTGAACACGGGCAAGACCGAGAAGGCCGCCGAGAAGCCGGGCGGCAACGGCTCCAAGGCGCGCCCCCTGCGCAAGCGGATGCCCAGCACGCGGCAGTCGATCACGCACAAGTTCGACATCGCGGGCCACGAGGGCTACCTGACCGTCGGGCTCTACGACGACGGCTCGCCGGGCGAGCTGTTCATCACCATGGCCAAGGAAGGGAGCACGATCGGCGGGCTGATGGACTCCTTCGGCACGGCGATCTCGATGTGCCTCCAGTACGGCGTGCCGCTCAAGACGCTGGTCGAGAAGTTCGCGCACTCGCGGTTCGAGCCCAGCGGCTTCACGAAGAACCCGGACATCCCGATCGCCAAATCGCTGCCGGACTACATCTTCCGGTGGCTCGGTCACACGTTCCTCGAGGGCTTCAAGGCGCCCGCGCCGGCGAAGTCGCTCCAGCCCGAGCCGGCGGCGGCCGCCCCGGCCGCCGAGAAGCCGGCCAAGGCCGCGGTGCCGGCGCACGGGATGAACGTCCAGGTCCTCGACGCGCAGTTCAAGAACTTCATGGAGGACGCGCCGGTCTGCGACCAGTGCGGCGCGATCACCGTGCGCAACGGCGCCTGCTACCGCTGTTACAACTGCGGCAACTCGATGGGGTGCTCGTAGGAAGCGTTCAGCCTGCGGCTCCGGCGCTCCGCCGCCGGAGCCTGTTTCCCTTTCGCGTTCACCGGCGCACGCCTACCGCTGCCCGGCGGGGTTGTGATCGCGGGCGGGATTCTGATATAAGGCGGCCATGGACCCGGTTTGCTTCACCATCGGCAGCCGCCCGATCTACTGGTACGGCGTGCTCACGGCCCTCGGCTTTCTGGGTGCGGTCACGCACTGGAACTGGCTGGGCCGGAAGCAGCAGCGGCCGCCGGGCTTCGGCTCGGAGCTGGCGTTCTGGATCATGCTGGCCGGCATCGTCGGCTCGCGCGCGGCCTACGTCTTCTCGGAACTGGAGGAGTTCCGCGGACGGTGGCTCGCCGTCGTGCGGATCGACCAGGGCGGGCTCATCTTTTACGGCGGCTTCCTCGGCGCCATCGCCGCGGTGTGGTTCCTGGCCCGGCGGCGCGGGGAGGCGTTCTGGTCGCTGTCCGATTTCACGATCTCCGCCCTCCCCCTCGGCCACGCCTTCGGCCGGATCGGCTGCTTCATGAACGGATGCTGCTACGGCCGGCCCTCCGCCCTTCCCTGGGCCTGCCCCTCGCACGACGCGCTCCGCCACCCGACGCAGCTCTACGAGGCCGCCGCCAACCTGGCGATCTACATCGCCCTGCTCGTCCTCCTGCGGCGCGAGGGCGCGGAGGCCCGGCCCGGCCGGATCACCGGCCTGTACCTGATGACCTATCCCGCCGTCCGGTTCGCCGTGGAGTTCCTGCGCGGAGACCCACGGATGCGTTGGGCGGGGCTCTCGGTCGCGCAGTGGTTGAGCCTGGCGATGATCCTGCTCGGCGCCGCGCTCTGGACGGGAATCGCGCAGCGATGGAGCCGCTCCCCGCCGTGAGCGCGCCGTCCGCCACCGGGGAGACCGGGCGACTGGGTTTCGCCGGGCCTCCCGCCCGGCTGGACGGCTGGCTGGCCGCCGCGCGGCCCGACCACTCCCGCGCCCGCTGGCAGGACTTGATCCGCGAGGGCCGCGTCCGCGTGAACGGCCGCCCGCGCAAGCCCGGTCATCTCCTCAAGGACGGCGACGCCGTCGAGTTCGATATCCCCGCGCCCGCGCCCGTCGATCTGAAGCCGGAGCCCATCGCGCTGGACATCCTGTTCGAGGACGAGCACCTCCTCGTGCTGAACAAGCCGCCGGGGCTCGTGGTCCATCCCGCGCCCGGCCACGACGCCGGCACGCTGGTCAACGCGCTGCTGCACCACTGCGGACCGGGCTTCAGCGTCGGCGGCGACCAGCGGCCGGGCATCGTGCACCGGCTGGACCGCGATACCAGCGGCGCGCTGGTCGTCGCGAAAACCGAGGCCGTGCTGGCCGGCCTGGCCGCCCAGTTCAAGAACCGCGAGGTGCGCAAGCAGTACCTCGCCCTCGCCTGGGGCGCGCCCGTCCCGGCCGAGGGCACCATCGAGACGCTGGTCGGCCGGCATCCGCATCATCGCCAGAAAATGTCCGCCCGGCCCCGCACCGGCCGCCCGGCGGTCACGCACTACGAAACGGTCCAGGTCCTCGGCCCGGTCTCGCTGCTGCGGGTGCGGATCGAAACCGGGCGCACGCACCAGATCCGGGTCCACCTCGCCCACCGCGGCCACCCGGTCGTGGGCGATACCCAGTATGGCCGGGCCCGGCCGGGCGTGCTGCCCGTCGAGCCGGGGCGCCAGATGCTGCACGCGGAGCGGCTGGCGTTCCGCCATCCCGTCACCGGCGCGGAACTCGAGTTCCAGGCGCCGATCCCGCCGGACCTGCGCGGGATGCTGCGGGCCTTGAGTCGGCCGGCCGGCGAGTGAGAGCTTTTGACTTCCCGCCGGCGTCCATCTGGGGCATTCTGGACGGCCGATGAATAAAAAGGCCGAACCGACGGATCTCCGCGACGGCTGGCTGAAGCTGGCGCGCGAGCTGGAGGAACACCTGCAGCAGCTCCGCGACGAGGGCGTCACGGAGGTGGAGGCGGACCCCGAGCAGGTCCGCCGGATCGCGCTCCCGCCGGTGTTCCCGCCGCCCGCGGCGGAAGAGTCCGCCGACGTCGCCGCCGGGCTGGCGGCCGTCGCCGAAAAGGTCCGGGCCTGCACGCGCTGCCCGCTGCACGCCACGCGCACGCGGACCGTGCCGGGCCAGGGCTCGACCGCGCCGGAGATCATGTTCATCGGCGAGGGCCCCGGCGCGGACGAGGACCAGCAGGGCCTGGCGTTCGTCGGGCGCGCGGGCCAGTTACTGACGAAGATCATCGAAGCCATGGGCTTCACGCGCGAGCAGGTGTTCATCGGCAACATCGTCAAGTGCCGGCCGCCGGGCAACCGCGTACCGATGCCCGAGGAGATGCAGACCTGCCTGCCGTACCTGCGCGAGCAGATCGCGCTGCTCAAGCCGAAGGTCATCGTCGCCCTCGGCGCCACGGCCGTGAAAGGCCTGCTCGACACGCAGAGCGGCATCACGCGGCTGCGCGGCCAGTGGATGAGCTACGAGGGGATCGACCTGATGCCGACCTTCCATCCCGCCTACCTGCTGCGGAATCCCGCGGGCAAGAAGGACGTCTGGGAAGACATGAAGGCCGTGCTCGCGCGGCTCGGTCGCGAGCCGCCGCCGAGGAAGTAGTCGGGCTCAACGAGCCCGGCCCCCAAATCCGCGCGTAAGGACCTCCGACCCTATGCGATGCCGCGAAAGTTCTCCTTGGCTGTCACGGCTCGCGGGGACGCTCGCCCTCCAGGCGAGAAATTTATCTGCATCGTATAGAAAGCGTTCTGGAGGGCGAGCGTCCCCGCGAGCCGCAAAGACAGCGGTGTGCGCAGGGAATGCCCGAGTGACCGCCATCCTTACGCGCAGATTTGGGCGGCCGCAGGGGTCTTGCCGGCCACGGTTTTCAGCCGTGCGCGGTCTGGTCGCCTTCCGGCAGTTCCACGCGGACGGTGCTCTTCTTGAGCGTTTCGTGGTCCAGGTGGGCCGAGCCGACGATGGCGCCGCCCAGGTGCCCGATCAGGTGCGCCAGCGCGCCGCGGCACGAGGAAGCGCGGCCGTTGATGACGGTCAGCGTCGCCACGGAATCGGGCAGCGCCAGTTGGCTCCGCAGGAACCCCGACTGGGACGGCAGGCGGAAGCCCTTCTGGCAGTTCGGGCAGCGCCCGCGCCGACCGCCGTCGCTGTCGCGGACCCAGAGCTTCTGGCCGCAGGACGGGCAGCTTATCTTGAAATCCATTTCGCCCTCCTGCCGGAACAGCAGGATGGCCAGGGGCATGGATTTTTCCAGCGGCAGGCGGCGGTAAATGGCGCGGATGCGATCGAGCGAAACGACGTCCAGGAACCGGACCAGGAGCGCGCACCCGTGGGCCTGCCGTACCGCCTCGTCCCAGCCGTCCGTCAAGCGGGGATCGCCGGCGAGGATGCGCAGGCGCAGCCGGTGGCCCTCGATTTCCATCTCGCCCTCGTTGTTCGAGGCGCGGGGGCATACCGCCGACAGGAAGGCCCGGCCCAACTCTTCGTGCAGGCAAAGCAGCAGAATCTGGGCATGGGTGCCCGGCATCACGGGCGGGGTCTTCTCGGTAGCCTCATCATGGCTCATGGCAGTTTGGTATGTAGTCCTCCCGCCCGGTTTGGGCAACAGAAAAAACGGGCGGCCGGCCATGCCTCATACCAGGTACGGGTGAGAGGCGGTACGAACGGCGTCCCAGAGCTCCGCCCTCCAGTGGCAGGAATCATGGAGGGGCGAGCTCCTGCGAGCCCGAAATCTACCCGCCCTCACCCGGATTTGGTATCACTCATGTGGGGACGCCGCTTGTCGGCGCCCGCGGGCCCTGTAGTGAAGCGAAGCGCGTACTACAGGGCGGGCGTCGCAAGCGACGCCCCTACTTTCCGCCATCAGGCGGGGACCAGCCAGGCAAACGCGTAGGGACGCAGCGCCGGCCGGGGGCCTGCCCACGGGTCGCCGACCATGCCCTTCCACCCGGTATCGCCGGGCAGGCGGACCTCGACGGTTCGCTCGCTGCAATTGTGCAGGGCCAGCACGCGCCCGCCTCCGCCCGGCGCGGTCCGCTCGACGGCGAACACGGCGGGCCCCAGGTCCAGGATCCGCTGCTCCCCGTCAGGGTGAAAGGCGGACTGGGCCGCGCGGCTCTTCAGCAAATCGGTCAAGGCGCGGAACACCCGCGCGGCCGGGCTCCCGGGATCGTCCAGGCGCGCCTGCACCTCCGCTTCCGTCCACGCGCGGCGGTTGATGGAGCGCGCGCGGCCCGTGCGCGAAACGGCCTCGGCGTCATTGGGCGCGGCCAGCAGGTTATTCAGGTACAGCGCGGGGACGCCCCGCAGCGCGAGCATCATGGCCTGCGAGCACAGGAACCGGGCGGCGTGGCGCTCCGGGTCCGGATCGGAGAGGGCGCTGAACCACGCGCAGTTCAGTTCGTAGGGGCTTTCGCTGCCGTCGGCGTTCCGCTTGTGCGACACCTGCCCGCCCCGGGCGCGGACCTCGTTCTCCAGCCAGCGGATTTCGCCGTCCGGCACCAGACCCTGCAGCGGCCGGACCCCGATGCCGTCGTGCGAGGCGGTGAAGTTGAGAAACGTACACCCGGGCGGCGGCGCGGCCAGCTCGCCCGCCCAGCGGGTCAGCGCGGAGGCGTCCCCGCGCAGGAGCGCGTGCAGGATCAGCGGCGGCAGGCTGAACTGGTACACCAGGTGGGCCTCGTCGCCGTTCCCGAAGTAGGCGACGTTTTCCCCGTGCGGGACGTTGGTCTCGGTCAGCAGCAGCACGCGCGGGGCCGCGAGCGCCAGGAAATCGCGCATCAGCTTCACGATTTCGTGCGTCTCCGGAAGGTGAATGCAGGGCGTGCCGGGCTTCTTCCACAGGTAGGCGATGGCGTCCAGGCGGATCACGCGCGCGCCCATCGAGACGTAGAACAGGAGGATGTCGAGCAACTCGAAGAGCACGTCGGGGTTCGAGTAATCCAGGTCCACCTGGTCCTCGCTGAACGTGGTCCACACGTGGCGCGTCCCCCCGCGGGTCTCGACCGGGTGCAGCAGCGGCGTGCTGCGCGGCCGCATGACCGCCGTCCAGTCGGCGGCGGGGTCCGCCTCGATGAAGTAATGCCGGCCGGGCGCGACCGCCGCCTGGTAGTCCAGGAACCAGCCGCTCCGGCGCGAGACGTGATTGAGCACCAGGTCCATCATCAGGCCGAAGGATTCGCCCAGCGCCCGGATGTCCGCCCAGGAACCGAGTTCCGGCCGGACGGTGCGGTAGTGGACCACCGAAAAGCCGTCGTCCGAGGAGGATGGGAAGAACGGCAGGAGGTGCGCCGTGTTGATCGCGCCGGCGAGGCGCCGGTCCAGGAATCGCTTCAACGTGGCCAGCGGCTTTTCGCCGGCGGCGCGGATGGCGTCGGCGTACGTGATGAGCCACGCGTCTTTTTCGGTCCAGCGGGGGCCCGGCGGGACGGGCTCCTCGCCGAGGCCGTACCGGCCGATCATCATGGCCAGCCGGGAAAGGCAGCGGTCCGCCCGGTTCCCGTACAGCCGCTCGAATCGCCCGCGCAGCCGCTCCATGATCCCGCTGGCAAAATAGGTCTTCATACGTTCGAGAGGCCCCGCACGTTGATGATCAGCGTCCGCAGGCGCCGCCGCAGGACCGCGTAGCTGTAATGCCGCAGGGCCACCTGGTAGTTATGTTCCGCCAGGGCCTGCCGGTAGGCGGGGTCCTCCAGGATCCGGCGCACCTCGGCCACGATCTCGCGCGTGAGGTAGCCCTCCATGACGGGGCACCGGAAGCCCTTGGGCTCGATGTCGCGCGCGAAGTTGTCGTACCGGTTCACGAGGACGGGCTTCCGGAAATAGACGGCCTCGAGGAAGGCGTTCCCGAAGCCCTCGTAAAAGCTCGGGTAGGTGACGAGGTCGGCGTGGGGATACAGGTCCCAGAGCGTGTAGGTCTTCTGGCCCTGGCTGTTGACCTGCCGCGTGTCGCTGACCCGCGTGGCGAAGAACCGCACCTCCACGCCGGCCTTCTTCGCGTAGGTGACCAGGGTCTCCAGGTAATCCGTGCCCTCGTCGCCGGCCTCGTGCGAAATAACCAGCTTGCAGCGCTTGTCCGCCAGCATCTGGACGAGGCTGATGGCGTGCCCGATCCCCTTGCGCGGGACGATGCGGGTGGGCTGCAGGATCATGATGTCGTCCGGGCCCAGCCCGAGCTCGGCGCGCACGTCGGAGGCATACCCGTCCGTGGGCGGCGGCGGGTTCTCGAAATCCAGCACGTTGGGCACCAGCAGCGACGGCACCGCCTTGCGCCGGGCCAGCTCCTCCTGCGCGGCCTGGTTGATCACGACGTGCTGCAGCTCGCGGTCGCGCGAGGGGAAGGCCATGTCCAGGTAGTCGTTCACCGCGTTGACGGAGAACCGGCTGCGCTCCCAGTAGAAGTCGTGGTGATGCCCGATGGCCGGGAGGTGCGTTTCGGAAAGCAGCTCGCTCAAGGCCAGCCCCAGCGGCACGTGCATGGGGATGGCCAACACGTTCTCCAGCACCATGAGCCGGATGTCGAAGCGGAACAGGAAGTCGTACAGGGTTTCCTTAAGGTACTCCGTCATCTCCCGGATGCGCCGCGTGACCAGGGGCGTGCGGGCGGTCTTGCCCCAGATGCGCTCGTTGATCCAGAGGTTCTCGGGATGCCCGAAAAAGGCCTCGGGCGCGCACTGGCTGACGTCCGGCGGCGTCTCGAGGCGGCCCGCGTACCAGAAGCCGCGGTGCCCCTCCCCCTCCAGGACGCGGGCCCACTTGTACGCCTCCAGCGTCACGCCGTCCGTGCCGGCGAAGCGGGTCGAGATGAACCCGATGTTCTCCGTCGCCGCGGTCACGGGGATGGCCTCCCGGCCCCCGCGTCCAGCGGCCGCCGGGGGTCGCCCGCCAGGTACAAGGTCTGCGTCGGGAACGCCAGCTCGATGCCTTCCGCGCCGAACCGGCGCAGGATCTCCAGGTTCAGGCGCTCGGTGAAGGCCATGTAGGCCCAGAAGTCCGGCGGGGCATACCAGTAGAGGACGCGCAGGTTCAGCGAGGCGCTGCTGAAGTCGTTGAAGAATACGCGGGGCGGGAACTCCGGGCGCCCGCCCTCGTGGTCCTTCAACAACTCCTTCACGATCTCCAGCGCGCGCTGCACCTTCTCCGGGGGCGTGTCGTACGGCAGGCCGAGGTCCAGGACGCGCCGGATGTGCGGGCGCTTGCCGATGTTCTGGATCGTCTTGTTGGCCAGCTCGCCGTTGGGCAGCGTCACGAGGTGCCCCTCCAGCGTGCGCAGCCGCGTCGAGCGGAAGCCGACCTCCTCGACGGCGCCGTCAAAGCCGTCCACGACGATCCGGTCGCCGATCTCGAAGGGCTTGTCGGAGAGCAGGACCAGCGAGCCGAAGAAGTTCTTGATCGTGTCCTGCGCCGCCAGCGCGACGGCCAGGCCGCCGACGCCGAGGCCCGCCAGCAGCGAGGTGACGGGCTTGTCGCTCAACAGCGTCGCGATCTGCAGCACGGTCAGGATCACCACGGTGATCCGCAGGCTCTTCCGGACGAGGGGAAGCAGCACGTTGTCCATCCGGGTGGTCGTGCGGTGGGCCAGGTGGCGGAACCAGGCCTCGGCCACGTCCACCGACTGGTAGGCCAGCCAGCCGAGGGCGGCCGTCAACGCCACGCGCGAGGTCGTGTCCGCCAGGTTCAGGAGCGATCCTTGCAGCGCCAGGAAGCCCAGGCCGGCGCGCAACCCGATGGCCAGGGCCAGGAAGGTCGCGGACCGGGCGGCGGCGCCGGCCGCCGCCGCCGCGACGGCGCGGCCGGCGCGGGCCAGGCGCTCCGCGGCGCGATGGGCCAGGAAGTGGCCGGTTTTCCCCGCGGCCAGGGCCGCGAGCAGGCAGACGAACAACGCCCCCAGGCGCCACGCCGCGAGGTCGAGGAATACCGGCTCCTTCAGCAGGGCGATCAGGTCCATGCCAAAAACCGTAGGGCATAATGGCGGCATCGTCAACCTTGGGCGCAAAGACGCGCGCGGCCGCCCGAGGCTCGACAGGCCGCGGCCGGGCCGCTAAAGTCATTGCGGGTATGAACACGATCGACGCCATACTGGATTCGCTGCCCGGGCTCCAGGCCGCGGCCGGGGCCCTGCGCGAGCAACTGCTCGCCAACCTCGTCATGATCGGCGAGATCCCCGCGCCGACGGGCCACGAGCAGGCGCGCGTGGAGTTCCTCCTGCAGCGCTTCGCCGAGGGCGGGCTACAGCACTGCTCCACGGACGAGATCCATAACGGCGCGGGCCTGCTGCCCGGCACGGAGGGGCAGCGCACCCTCCTGCTGGCGGCCTATGCCGACACCGCCGTCCCCGACGACACGGAGCAGACCATCGAGGTGGAGACCGACCGCGTCGTGGGCCCCTTCGTCGTGGACAACTGCATCGCCCTGGCGGCCCTGGCCACCCTCCCCGCCCTGCTGGAAAAAGCGGGCGTCCGCCTCCGTTCCAACGTGCTGTTCCTCGCCGCCGCCCGCAGCTATGGCCGAGGGAACCTGGAGGGCCTGAAGTTCTTCCTGGACCACGCCGCTTCGCCCGTCCACGCCGGGCTTTGCGTGGAGGGCGTTCAGCTCGGGCGCCTGAACTACGCCTGCCTCGGCATGCTTCGCGGGGAGATCACCTGCCGCCTGCCGGACGAATACAACTGGGCCCAGCACGGGGCCACCGGGTCGATCATCCCGATGAACGACGTCATCACGCGCATCAACCGCATCGCGGTGCCCCGGCGCCCCTTCACCAGCGTCGTGCTGGGCATGATCCACGGCGGCATCTCCCACCAGAATATCGCCCGGCAGACCACGCTGGGCCTCGAGATCCGCAGCGAGTCCGCGGAAATCCTCCAGCAGCTCCGGGATCAGATCGAGGACATCGCCGAGGAGCTCTCCGCGCAATCCGGCGTCGTCGTCACGGCCGACTTCTTCGCACGGCGCGCGCCGGGCGGCCTGGACCGGGCCCACCCGCTCGTCCGCGCCGGGCACGCCGTGCTGTCCCGGCTGGGCCTGGCGCCGATGACCTACCTCACCACCTCCGGCTTGAGCGCCTTCGCAGCCCGCCGCATCCCCGCCCTGACGCTGGGCGTCACCACGGGCGAGCGGCTGGGCCGGCTGGACGAGTTCGATGAGGCCTGCGCCATCGGGCCGATGGCAACGGGCCTGGCGCAACTGGCCGGCCTCCTGCTGGCCGCGGATGGAGACCCTGCCGATGAACCCGCCTGACTGGCTGTCGCGCAACACCTACCACCATTCCGCTTTCCGGGATCTCAAGCTGCTGGTCGACGAGAAGGAGCGGCAGGGGCTTCGCGTCTCGCTGTGCATCCCCACACTCAACGAGGAAAAGACCATCGGCAAGGAAGTGGTCCTCCTGCGGTCGGAGCTCATGAGCCGGTACCCGCTGCTCGACGAGATCGCCGTGATCGACTCGGGCTCCACGGATCGTACCCGGGAAGTCGCCGCCTCCTTCGGCGCGGACGTCTATGCCGCGGCGGACATCCTGCCCGGGGAGGGCACGAAACAGGGCAAGGGGGAAAACCTCTGGAAGGCCATCTACCAGCTCCGCGGCGACATCCTCGTGTACGTGGACGCCGACATCAAGAACATCCGGCCGCATTTCGCCTACGGGCTGATCGGCCCGCTCATCCGGCGGCCCGAGGTGCAGTACGTGAAGGCCTTCTACGACCGCCCGCTGGCGGGGGCCGGCGGGCTCCGGCCCTCCGGCGGCGGCCGCGTCACCGAGATCCTCATCCGCCCGCTGTTCTCCCTGTTCTTCCCGGACCTGGCGGCGCTGATCCAGCCGCTCTCCGGCGAGTACGCCGTGCGCCGCGGGATCCTGGAGCGGCTGTCCTTCCCCATCGGCTACGGCGTCGAGACCGCGCACCTGATGGACGTGTACCGCGAGCACGGGCTCGGGGTCTTCGCGCAGACGGACCTGGACCGCCGGGTCCACCGCAACCAGGCCACGCGGGACCTGGGCCGGATGGCCTTCGGCATTCTCCAGACCTTCCTCTCCCGCCTGCAGCCCGCCGACGCGGCGGCCGCGCTTCCGGAAATGCACTCGGCGCTCCGGCAGTTCCAGGCGCGCGACAACGCGTACGAGCAGGTCGAGCACCTCATCGTCGAGGAGGAGCGCCCGCCGATGATCACCCTGCCCGCCTACCGGCGCCGCCGGGGGCTCGAGCCATGAGCGACGCATGGCCGCCCGGCGCGCGGGACGAACTGGTCCGCCGCCTCGCCGCCCGCGCGCGGCCCATGGCGCCCATGCCCACCGAGGCCGAGCCGCGGCAGCCGGCGCTACCGGGAATACGGGCCGTCCTGTTCGACGTGTACGGGACCCTGCTGATCTCCGGCACGGGCGATATCGGCCTCGCGGAGGAAGCCGCCCGCGGGCCGGCCATGGCCGGGGCCTTCCGCGCGGCCGGCTTTCCCGGCGTGACGGACGCCCGGGGCGCGCGGGCCGCCGGCCGCTTCATGGAACTCATCCGGGAGGCGCACCGCGAACGGCGGGCGGCGGGCGGCGAGTATCCCGAGGTGGACATCCGGGACATCTGGCGCGACCTGGTGCGCGAAGCCGCGGCGCAGGGGGGCCTCGCCGCGCCGGCGCACGCGCTGGCCATCCCGCGCCTGGCGGTCGAATACGAGAGCCGCGTCAACCCGGTGTGGCCCATGCCCGGCTTCGAGGAGACGCTGACCGCGCTGCGGGCGCAGGGCCTGGCCCTCGGCATCGTCTCCAACGCCCAGTTCTACACGCCGCTGACGTTCGAGGCGCTGACGGGCCGCGATCCCGAGGGCTGGGGCTTCGATCCGGAACTCTGCATCTGGTCCTTCGAGCACCGGCGGGCCAAGCCGGACCCATGGCTGTTCGAGCAAGCGCTCCGCCGCCTCGATCGGGAATACGGCATCGCCCCCCCCGGAACGCTGGTCGTCGGGAACGACCGGCTCAACGACATCGCGCCCGCCGCGCGGCTGGGCTGCCGGACGGCGCTCTTTGCCGGCGACCGCCGCTCCTACCGCCCGCGGCTAGGCGATCCCCGGTGCGCCGGGATCGAGCCCGACCTGGTCGTGGCCGGCCTCGCGCCGATCGCGGCCGGCCTGGACAGGTAGGCCGGAGCGCCGGGGAGATGGGTCACCTCCCGCGTGCCGCAGGACTCCCCGCAGGCCGCGCAGCGATACTCGTGAAGATCGGCGTGCGGGAGGACCAGCAGCAGGCGCTCCCGAACCGGCCGGGCGACGCGGCAGCGCGGGCAATACAGCTCCGACGCCTTCAAATTCTCGAATTGCCTGGGCATCTTGCGCGCCAATGTACCAGCCCCTCCCCCGACCGGCAAGCGGACCGGATCACAGCGGGTTCGTAGCCCCCGCTGTACGTTCACGGTACAGCAGGCGCTACGAGCCTGCTGTTCAGCCCGAGGGCGGACGGCGGCGCCGGCCGCAAACGGGCTTGTCAGCCCTCGGTCGGATGGTATAGAAGCGGCTTTAATGACCTTGCCACGGCGCCAACCGGAGGATTCAACATGAGTGTGCCCCGCGAACTGCGTTATACCCGGACCCACGAATGGGCCCGCCTGGCCGGCGGCGTGCTGACCGTCGGCATCACGGATTTCGCCCAGCACCAGCTTTCCGATCTGACCTACGTGGAGTTGCCGGAGGCGGGCGACGAGGTCGGCGCCGGCGACGAAGTGGCCGTCGTGGAATCCGTCAAGGCCGCCTCGGACATCTACGCGCCGTGCGACGGCGTCATCACGGAAGTCAACCCCGCGCTCCCGGATCGCCCCGAGATCATCAACCGCGACCCGTACGGCGAGGGCTGGCTCTTCAAGATGCGCCTGGCCGCCGACGCGGATTTCGAGACGCTGCTCGACCCCGACCAGTACGAAGAGCTGCTGCCCGGCTCGGAAGACTGATGTTCGCCCACGCCTTCTTCCTGGACCGCCCGTTGCCGTTCGCCGAGGGCGTGGCGCTCCAGGAGCGGCTCGCCGACGCGCGGGCGCGCGACGCCATCCCGGATACCGTCCTCTTCCTGGAGCATACGCCCGTGGTCACGCTCGGCGCGCGCGGGCGCACGGCCCACCTGAAGCTGTCGCGGGAGGAACTCGCCGCGCGCGGCATCGAGCTGGCCCCCGCGAGCCGCGGCGGGGACGTGACCTACCACGGGCCGGGCCAGCTCGTGATGTACCCGATCCTGAAGCTCGGCGCGCGCGAAGCCGACGCCCACGGCTACCTCTTCAATCTCGAGGAGGTGGGACTGCGTACGGCGGCGGATTTCGGGGTCGCGGCCCGGCGGCGCGCGGGCTTGAACGGCATCTGGACCGACGCCGGCAAGCTGGCGGCCATCGGGTTCCGCATCCGGCGGTGGGTCACGATGCACGGCATGAGCTTCAACGTCGATCCCGACCTGGCCGGCTTCCAGACCATCGTCCCCTGCGGGCTGCGCGAGCCCGTGACCTCGCTCCGGGCCCTGCTGGGCGGGCGCGGGCCGGACCTTCCCGCCGTCCGCGACCGCATGGCCTTCCATTTCGGCGCGGTCTTCCAGCGGCCCCTGTCGATCCGCGCCGGCGTCCCGCCCCCGTAAAAAGAGCCCATCCCCCGGCTTGACAGGCCCGGGGGGCTGGCCTATCCTGTGCGCCCTTGTATGGAAAAGAGTTGTCCCGGACGGCCCGTTGCGGCCGGCGGAACCCTGAAAAGAGGCTCTTCATGGATGCGTATGCCGTAGTGGAAACAGGCGGGAAGCAATACCTGGTCCGGCCGGGCGAGGTCGTCCAGGTGGAACGGCTCGCGGCCAAGGCCGGCGAGAAGATCTCCCTCGCGCCCGTCCTGGCGCTGTGCAGCGGGCAGGCGGCCACCGTGATCGGCGCGCCGGTCATCGAGGGCGCCTCGGTGACGGCGACCGTCGCGAGCGAGCTCCGCGCCGACAAGGTCGTGTCGTTCAAGAAAAAGCGCCGCAAGGGCTACCGGAAGAAAATCGGCCACCGGCAAACACTCACCGAACTCAAGATTGAAGCGATCAACGCCCCGTAAGCCGGGCGGCGCTGGAGGGAAGGTCCATGGCACATAAGAAGGCAGGCGGCAGCAGTCGAAACGGGCGCGACAGCCAGGGGCAGCGGCGCGGCGTGAAGGTGTTCGGGGGCCAGGCCGTGACGGCCGGCAGCATCCTGGTCCGCCAGCTCGGGACCCGGGTCACGGCCGGCGAGAACGTCGGCATGGGCCGGGATTTCAGCCTCTTCGCGCTGAAGCCCGGCGTGGTCCAGTACGACCGGAACGGCAAGCGCGTCAACGTCCGCCTCGCGGCGGCGACCTGACGGCCTCGCGTTCCCGTCCGTTTCGACAAGGCGAGCCCCGGGCTCGCCTTGTTTCGTAATGAAATCCATCACCTTCATCGACCGCGTGCGGCTTTACGTCTACGCCGGCCACGGCGGGAACGGCTGCGCCTCGTTCCGGCGCGAGAAGTACATCCCGCGCGGCGGGCCGGACGGCGGGGACGGAGGCCGCGGCGGCAGCGTGATCCTGCGGGCGGACAAGAACGTGGACTCGCTGCTCGACCTCTACTACGAGCCGCACCGCCGGGCCGAGCACGCCGGGCCCGGCCGCGGCAAGCAGTGCACCGGCCGCGACGGGCGCGACCGGCGCGTGAACGTGCCGCCGGGGACGCTGGTCCGGATCGAGGAGGACGGGACGCTGGTCGGCGAGCTGCTGGCCGACGGGCAGGAACTGGTCGTCGCGCGCGGCGGGCGCGGCGGGCTGGGCAACATGCACTTCGCCACGTCGTCGCACCGCGCGCCGCGCGAATGCACGCCCGGCACGCCGGGCGAGCAGTTCGTCCTGCGGCTGGAGTTGAAGACCATCGCGGACATCGGGCTCGTCGGCTATCCCAACGCCGGGAAGTCCACGCTCCTGCGCGCCCTGACCGCCGCGCGCCCGAAAGTGGCCGCCTACCCCTTCACCACGCTGCACCCCGTCATCGGCACGCTGGAGACCGGCGACGCCGGGCGCCTGCGCATCGCCGACATCCCGGGGCTGATCGACGGCGCGCACCGGGGCGTCGGGCTCGGCCACGACTTCCTGCGGCACATCGAGCGGACGAAGCTGCTCGTGTTCGTCGTGGACATGGCGGGCGTGGACGGCCGCGATCCGTCGGACGACTGGGACGGCCTGCGGCGCGAGCTGGAACTGTACAACGCCGACCTCGCCCGCCGTCCCGCCCTGGTCGCGGCGAACAAGATGGACCTGCCCGAGGCCGCGGAACGGTTGAAGGCCTTCCGGAAGCGCACGAAGACCAGGCCGATCCCGATCTCCGCCGCCACGGGCGAGGGCATCGAAAAACTGAAGCAGGAAATCCTTCGCCGCTGGAAGACCGCCGCGGGCTCGTAGCCCGGGCCGGCCGAGGGTGGCGGATGGTGGGCGTTACTGGACTCGAACCAGTGACCTCGTGCATGTGAGGCACGCGCTCTAACCAACTGAGCTAAACGCCCGGGAAACTAGCGTACTTTGTCCGGTTCCCGTCCGGGTTTCAAGCGGAAATACAGCGGGCGCGGGAAGCCACCCGTCCGGGTTGCGCGACTTAACCGAGCCGATAGAACACGGCGCGGAGGGTGCCCGCCACGGGGCGGTACCCCTGGCCGGCCAGGAGCCGCCGGACGGGCTCCGGCGAGCGGTCGGCCACGTGCGCGTGCAGGCTTTCCGTCACGATCACGCCGGGCCGAAACCGGCTCCAGTCGTTGGATTCCAGCACCTCCAGTTCCAGGCCCTCCACGTCGACGGACAGGAAGTCGATCCCCTGCGCGGGCGGCAGGTGCGCCCGCAGGACGTCCGCCAGCGGCTGGGTGGTCACGGCGACCGTCCGGAACGGCTCTCCCCGTTTCCCGGCCTGCCAGCGGGCGAGGTCGGGATCGAGGGTGTTCAACGCGGCATCGCGAAACTGGTGATACACGGCCGCCGACCGCCCGCGCCCGACGGCCGCCTCCACGTTGATATCGCGCGGTCGCCAGCGCCGGAAGGCCGCCATGCCGCCGGGCCGGGCATCCACGTTGACACCGCGCCAGCCGCGCCGGTAAAAATAGTAGGTGTTGGAAAAACGCCGGGGATGGTGCGCGCCGATGTCCACGTAGAATCCGCGGTCGACCCCGCGGAGCAGTTCCGCGAGGATCAGGTCCTCCCCCTCCTGGGCGTACGAAACCCGCGCGTAGTCGTCGAAGAGCATGGCCTTGAATTCCGCCAGCGCGCGGGAGGCCCCCGCCGGAAGCAGGCGTTGAAGCGCTTGTTTCAACATCGATGGCGTCGCTCCCCGCGGGAGACGATCAGGGCCCGCCGCCCAGGTCGGGATACAGCTTCTTCTCGCACTCCGGGCAGATGGAATGGCTGAACTCGACGTGGATGCGGTCGCGCATGTAGCTCTCGATCTGCTCCCAGTACCCGGCGTCGTCGCGGATTTTCTTGCAGTTGGCGCAGATCGGCAGCATGCCGCGCAGCTGCCGGACGTCCGCGAGGGCGGCCTGGAGCTCGCCGAGCAGCCGCTCGCGCTCCTGCTCGGCCTTCTTGCGCCGGGTGATGTCCATGCAGACGCCGTAGAGGTGCCACTGCCTCTCCCCGAGCTTCACGATGCGCGTGTCCTCCTGGAACCAGAGCGTCGAGCCGTCGCGGGCCGCGCACATGAATTCCTGCCGGTACTCGCCCGCCCCCGAACGGATCTGCCCGGTGGCGAACTCGCCCATGCGCAGCGCCTGCTCGCCGCCCCGGCCGAAGTACCAGGCATGGATGCGAAAGTTCTCTCCGATTTCCGAGATGTCCACGAATTCGCCGCGCTCCTCCGCGAACACCCGCATCTTCCAGACCAGTTCCCGGCCGCCGTGGTCCTCGACCTCGGCGTGCCAGAGGATGCACTGGGCGCTCCGGGCGACGAGGCTCAACTCGTGCTCGTCGCGGCGCTGTGCCGGGCCGCTCTCTTCTCCGGGGCCGTCCATGGCGCGAAATATGCCACCCGGTAAAAAGCCCGACAAGCCTTCAAACGCGGCGGCGCTGGATTTCGCCGGGCCGCGGTCTTACAGTGGGCCCCGCATGCGCGTCCTGCTGAAGAACCAGACCGCCGGGGAACTCCACGCCCTCCTGGAGCGCGAGGGCGTCACGCCCTCGGCGGCGCGCCGCATCCAGGCCGCCGTCCTCCGGCGCGGCGTCTTCCCCGACCCGGCGCCGGGCCTGCCGGCCGCCATGCTCAACGCCGCGCGCGCCCGGACCGAACTCCCCCGCGTGGCGCGGATTGAAAAGAAGGTCTCCCCCCTCGACGGGTTCGCGAAATACCTGTTCCGCGGCGCCGGGCCGGAACCCTTCGAGGCGGTGCGCATCCCGCTGCTCCACCGGCCGGACGATCCGAAGTACGTCGTCTGCGTCAGCTCGCAGGTCGGATGCGCGCTGGGCTGCGCGTTCTGCGCCACGGGCCGCGCCGGGTTCGTCCGGGACCTGGCGCCGTGGGAGATCGTCGACCAGGTGCTCCACATCCGCGACGACTCGCCCCATCCCGTGCGCGGCGTCGTGTTCATGGGCATGGGCGAGCCGCTGCTGAACTACGACGCCGTCCTCGCCGCGGCGCGCATCCTCTCCGAGCCGTGCGGCCCGGCGATCGCGGCGAAGGCCATCACGATCGGCACGGCGGGCATCGCCCCCGCGATCCGGCGCTTCACGGCGGAGGGGCATCCCTACCGCCTCCTGGTATCGCTGACCTGCGCGGACCCGGCGCGGCGCGGCGAGCTGATGCCCGTGGAGCGCGCCCATCCGCTCGGCCAACTCGTGGCTGCGCTGCGGGAGTACCACGCCGCCACGGGCCGGCGGGTAACGCTGGCCTGGACGATGATCTCCGGAGTCAACACGGGCGGGGAGGACGCGCGGCAACTGGCGGCGCTCCTCCGCGGCCTGCCGGCCAAGCTCGACCTGATCGACGTGAACGATCCCTCCGGCCGGTTCCGGCCGCCGTCCGCCGCGGAACTCGGCGCGTTCCGCGACGCGTTGCGCAGGCACCTCGGCATGCCCGTCGCGCGCCGGTACAGCGGCGGCGCGGACATCCACGCCGCCTGCGGCATGCTGGCGGGTTGCGGAACGGCGGATATGCCGTAGGTTTCTTTTCCGGGCCGCGCGGCCCGGGGGAGAAAACCATGAGACACCGACTGCCGATACTGCTCCTTCTGCTGGGCCTGTCCTGGGTCCCGGCCCATGCCGAAATCCAGACCCGCCCGGTGGAATACCGGGCCGGCGACACCGTGATGGAGGGCTACCTCGCCTGGGACGATGCCGTCTCCGGGCCGCGCCCGGGCGTGCTCGTCGCCCACGCCTGGATGGGCCTGGGGGAGTACGAACAGCGGCGCGCGCGCGAACTGGCGGCGCTCGGGTACGCGGCCTTCGCACTGGACCTCTACGGGAAAGGCGTGCGGCCCCAGGGTCCCGCGGAGGCCGGGAAGCTGTCGGCGGCGTACAAGGCCGACCGGCCCCTGATGCGCGAGCGCGCGCGGGCCGCGCTGGACGCGCTCGCCGGCGAGGATCTCTGCGCGGGCCGGCCGCTGGCGGCGATCGGGTATTGTTTCGGCGGCATGGTGGTCCTCGAACTGGCCCGCGGCGGCGCGCCGCTGGCCGGCGTCGTCAGTTTCCACGGCGGCCTGGCCACGCCGGACCCGGCCGACGCGCGGCAGATCCGCGGCGCGGTGCTGGTCCTGCACGGCGCGGACGATCCCCACGTGCCGCCGGAGGAGGTCGCCGCCTTCGAGAAGGAAATGCGGGACGCGGGCGTGGATTGGCAGTTCGTGGCCTACGGGGGCGCGGTCCACGCGTTCAGCGATCCCGGGGCGGGAAACGATCCCTCGCGGGGCGCCGCGTACCATGAGAAGGCCGACCGGCGATCCTGGGCGGCCATGCGATCGTTTTTGGACGAAGTGCTGCGGCGGTGAGGCCGCCGGGAAAGGGCGGCTCATAGAGCCGCCGCTACAGGGAATACACTTCTTACTTTGCGACGGGCGCCGGGCCCGGCTTGTCCACGGCCTTGTCGCTGACCTCGACGGCGACCAGGCAGATGTCGTCCGCGACGGGCTCGTTGCCGACGAAGGCGAGCACGGCGTCCATCAGGCTGTCCACGACGGTGCGGGCCGGCTGGTACATCTGCTTCATGAGAACCTTCTCCATCCGCTGGATGCCGAACTCCTCGCCGGCGGCGTTATGCGCCTCGAACAGGCCGTCGGTGAAGAAGACGAAGAGGTCGCCGTCGTTGAGCCGGCAATGGCCCGCCGTGTAGTCCTCCTGCGGGATGACCCCGATGGCCGCGCCGCGGGGCATGGGAACGTCGAGGCGGTGCAGCCGTCCGAGGCCGCGGTGCGCGTAGATCGGCGCCGGGTGGCCGGCGGAGGCGAACGTCGCCACGCGCGAGGTGGTATCGGCCACGAAGTAGAAGGCGGAGGCGAACTGCGTGCCGGGGATGTTCGTCAGGAGCCCGCAGAACTGCTTGTTGAGCTCCTTGACGAAATGGCGGGCGTTGCGGCCCTGCGGCGTGAGATCGTCGATCAGGGTCCGGATGATGGCCGTGATGAGGGCGCTGCGGGTGCCGTGGCCCATGACGTCGGCGATAAAGATGCCGGCGCAATCGGAGGCCAAGGTCAGGATGTTGTAGAAGTCGCCGCCGAGGGCGGAGGCCGGTTGGTAGCGGTGCGCGAAGGACAGGCGCAGGTGGCCGGGGACGTGGACCGCCGGAACGGCGGGATACGGCCGGTCCATGTACGCCAGCTGGAAGTCGCGCGCGAGGTCCAGGTCGCGCTGCAACTCCAGGGACGCCGCCTCCTGGCGCTGGCGCATTTCCTCGACCATGCCCTTGAGCCAGTCGTCGAGGTTCTGCTCGACCGCCGACGCCTCGCCCGGCGCCGGGAGTTCGTCGGCCGGGATGCGGCGGCCCATGGCGCGGTTGAGCGCCCAGTTCCCCGCCTGGAGGATCTCCCGCTGCTCGTCGCCGTAGAACCGCCGGAACAGGCGCAGGCAGAGCAGGGTCCAGGCCGCGCCCGCGACCAGCACGCCCGCGGCCAGGAGGAGCGGAAGGACCAGGAACGCGGCCGGGTCCGCTCCCGTCCCGCGCAGGGCCAGCAGGCTGCCGATCGAGGCCAGCAGGAGGAGCGCCAGCCAGCCCGGCGCCACCGCCGCCCACCATACCCGCTTCGCCAGCTCTTTCCGGTATTTCATAATCGCGGGAATCTTATGCCACCGCCTCCCCGCGCACAAACCCGTTTTTCGTTTGCTTCCCGCGGACGGCGCGGCTACTCCTCTTGCATGAAGCCCATCCCCCTGATCGGCCCGGCCGACTTCCCGGCCGCCCTGGACCGGTGCCGGCGGACCGGCCCGCCGCACTACTTCGCCATGTATTCCAGCGTCGCCGGCGGGATCGTCACGGACCCGGCCCTGATGCTGGTGCCGGCGGACGATCACATGGTGCACCGGGGCGACGGCATCTTTGAAACCCTGAAGTGCATCGGCAGCGCGCTGTACAACCTGGAAGCGCACCTGACCCGTCTTCGGCTTTCAGCCGGGCGGATCCGCCTGCCTGTGCCCTGGTCGTCCGCCGACCTCGCGGACCTCGCCGTCCAGACCGTCCACGCCGGCGGCCGGCCGGAGGCCCTCGTCCGGATCCTCGTCTCGCGCGGGCCCGGCGGCTTCGGCATCAGCCCGGCGGAATGCCCGGAACCGGCCCTCTACATCGTCGCCTACGCCTACCCCGGCTCGTTCATGGCCCTGCACCCCGGCGGGGCCCGCGCGATCCGGAGTTCCATCGTGCCTCGCACCCCGCCCTTCTCCCATCTTAAGAGCGTGAACTACCTGCCCAACGTCCTGATGAAGATGGAGGCCCTGGACGCCCGCGTGGACTTCACCCTTTCCTTCGACGAGAAGGACCACCTGGCGGAGGGCGCGACGGAGAACGCGGGCCTCGTCACGCGCGGGCGCCGGCTGCAGGTGCCCCGCCCCGAGCGGATCCTGCCCGGGACCACGGCGCATCGCGTCCTGGAACTGGCCCGCCCGCTGATCGCCGGCGGCCTGCTCTCCGCCGTGGAGGAAACGGACATCCCCTATGCCGCCGCCCGGGAGGCCGCCGAGATGCTTATCTTCGGCACCACGCCCGACGTCACCTCGGTGGTCGAGTTCGACGGAAGGCCGGTGGGCGACGGAAAGCCCGGGCCGGTGGGCCGCGCCCTCGCCGCGCGGCTGGCGGAGGACATCCTCCACAACGCGGCCCTGCGCACGCCGGTGTTCTGACCTGCGCGCCGGTTACAGGTTCGGCCCGGTGCTGCCCCGGAGGATCTCGTTGAACTGCTCTTCCGTGAGAATCTGCTTCTCCAGCACGAGCTGGCGCAGCGTCTTGCCCGTCGCCCGCGATTCCTTGACCAGCTCGGCGACGCGGTCATAGCCCAGCTTGGGGTTCAGCACGGTCGCGAGGCCCAGGCTGTGCTCGAAATAGCGGGCGCACACCTCGCGGTTCGCCCGGATGCCGCGCACGCATTTCTCGTCCAGCAGGGCGCAGCCGCGCTCGAGGTAGCGCGTGGCGCGCAGGAGATTGAACCCGATCAGGGGCATGTGCGTGTTCAGCTCCAGTTGCCCCGCGCCGCAGGCGGCCGCCACGGCGGCGTCCAGCCCCAGGATCTGCAGGCATACCATGTTGACCGCCTCGCAGGCGCTGGGATTGATCTTGCCGGGCATGATCGAGGAGCCCGGCTCCAGCGACGGCAGGACGATCTCGTCGAACCCCGTGGCGGGGCCCGAGGCCAGCAGGCGCAGGTCGTTGCAAACCTTGCCGACGTCCAGGGCCAGCAGCTTCAGCGCGGATGAATACTCGGCCAGGTCGGTAAGGAACTGGGTGGCCTCGATGCCGTTCTCCGCGCCCTCGTACACCTCGCCCGTGAACGTGCCGAGCGCGCGGATCATGAAGGGCCTGAAATCCCGCTTGGTGTTCACTCCCGTGCCGATCGCGTTGCCGCCGACCCCGAGCTCCCGGAGCTTCAGGCGCGCGGACTCGACGCGGCGCACGTCCTTTTCCAGGGCGCGCGCCCACGCGCCGAATTCCTGTCCCAGCGTGATCGGCACGGCGTCCTGCAGGTGCGTGCGGCCGCTCTTGAACACGTCGCCGAATTCCTTCTCCTTCCCGCGCATTTCCTCGGTCAGGCGGCGGAGGCTCAAGAGCAGCTCCGAGGCCTTTTCAACCAGCGCGATCTTGACCGCCGACGGGAAGGCGTTGTTCGTCGAGGTGCCCAGGTTGACGTCGTCGTGCGGGTGGATCGGCTGCCGGTCCCCGCGCTTTCCCCCCAGGCTTTCGTTGGCGACGTTGGCGATGACCTCGTTGACGTTCATGTTCGAGGAGGTCCCCGACCCGGCCTGGAATACATCCACCCTGAACTCCCCGTCGAATTCCCCCTTCAGCGCGCGCAGGCATGCCGCCTTGATGGCGCTGGCCTTCTCCGCCGGCAGCATGCCCAGCGCGGCGTTCGCCGTGGCCGTCGCCCATTTGAGCTTGATCAGCCCGCGGATGATTTCCAGGGGCACCGGCTCCCCGGCGATGTCGAAATTGTCCAGCGATCGCGCCGTGTGGATGCCGTACCAGGCCTCGTCCGGCACTTCCTTCTCGCCCAGGGAATCCTTCTCCACTCTCATCGTGTCTTTGCTCCGTTTTATCTTGTTCGCGCGATGGTACCGAAACAGGGACGGCGGTCAAATCGCAAACGGCGGCGTCCCTCTGGAAAAACACGCAAGGTGTCCTATATTCATACTCCCGCGGGTTACGCGGGATAACAAAGAAAGGCTGAAACCATGCCCCACGAACTGCCGAAACTGCCGTACTCGCTCGACGCGCTGGAGCCGCACGTGGACGCCCGCACGATGGAAATCCACCACGGCAAGCACCACGCGGCCTACGTCAACAACCTGAACGCCGCGCTCGAGAAGCATCCCGAGCTCCAGGGGAAAAGCCTCGAGGCCCTGCTGAGCGACCTGGCGAAGGTCCCCGAGGACATCCGTGCGGCCGTGCGCAACAACGGCGGCGGGCACTGGAACCACAGCCTGTTCTGGCAGTGGATGGCGCCGAAGAGTTCCGGCAAGCCGGTCGGCACCGTCGCGAAGGCGATCGACGCCGCGTTCGGCAGTTTCGACTCGCTGAAGGAGCAATTCGGCAAGGCCGCCGTGGGCCGCTTCGGCTCCGGCTGGGCCTGGCTCTGTGTCAAGGACGGCAAGCTGTGCGTCTGCTCGTCGCCGAACCAGGACAACCCGACGATGAAGGGCGTCTCGGAATGCCCCGGCGCGCCGGTCCTCGGCCTCGACGTCTGGGAGCACGCGTACTACCTGAAATACCAGAACCGCCGCGCGGACTACATCGCCGCCTGGTGGAACGTCGTGAACTGGGAAAAGGTGGAATCGCTCTACGTCGCCGCGCGGTAACGAGGGTGGCCGTCGCGCTCCGCCGCGACGGCCTCCCGTGCGCGGAGCGCCCGCGCCGCGGGTCGCCGGCCAGCGCGACCTTCTTGTTCGCCATGGCATTCAAAAATGCCAGACGGCGGACAATTCCAATCCGGCCTCATAATCGTCGCGGGCAATCGGACTGTCCCCGATATCGCTGCTGTAGAGTTCCGCCTCGGCCGCCGCGATCACGTGTATGTGGTCGGTAATATAGCGCCGGTAAATCAGGTTGATGCCTGTCGAGCGATATCCGCCGTCCAGTTCCGTCTCGGCCAGGCCCGACGCTTCGGCATCCTCTGCCGAAATTCCGAAGTCCTTGTTGATGAAATCATCCGTGCCGAAGGTCGAGAAAACGTAGACCTCGGTCCCACGGCCGTCGAGTTGGTCTCCAAACCGGTGTCCGGCGGCGAGAATGCCCAGCCATCCGAACCCGCTTTCTCCTCCCATCACACGGCCGGCGATCCAATTTCTCCACTCTTCGCCGAGGCTGCGGCGCGTTTCCAGGAATCCGACGAGATGCGAATCGCGCTCTTCCAATCCATCGAGCGCCCCGTCCTCCGAGTCGTCAGGTTCAAGCCCATCCTCATATCGCGCCCCCGCCTGAACCAGCCACACGTCAGCGAGTCGGCCGCGCCAACCGAGTTCCATCCCCTCCCAGAACAGCAGATGGTGGCCGGTTCGCCACTGGACGGCGCCGGCCGGATCCAGCTCGACCTCGTACTCGTCGGAGCCGTCGTAGGCGGCTTCGTATTCGATGCCCGCGCCGAGGGCCACGCCCCACCCGCCGCCCCGCGTGAAATCAAGCACCGAAGGCAAAGGCACCAGGGCTTCGACTTCCTGGGCCTGCTGTGCCAAGGCGGTTACGCCGGTCGCCAGCCCCAGCACCATCGCGCCTACTTTCTTGATGTCCTGCATGGTCATCTCGCCTTTCCTTTTTTTTTGCTGTATTCCCCTGTGCGGCACCTTGCGCGCACGCGACACGATAGCACTGGAACATGCGGCCTCCAGGGCTTTTGCACGAACGGGACGGACTTTTGCACGAACGGGCGGCAGGCCGTCCGGTAAAGCTCCTTTTCTGTGTGCGCATCACGAGGATTTTGGATACGTTCCGCGCATGAGCGCTGTGTTCCGCGTTGGCGACCTGTCCCCCTGGAAATACTTCCTTGGCGTGTCGATCGCGCTCGGAATCCTCTTCGCCGCCCTCCGTCCGGAAGGAACCGCCGACCGCGGACACATCCCGGCGCTGCTCCAGTGGCTGGCGCAGGCGATGATTCCCATGGCCCTCTGCATCGTGGCCCATCTGGCGCTGCATCGGTCGTCCGCTTTCGATCGCCTGAACCCATGGCTGAAGCTCCTGGCTTCAGGAGGCCTCGGGGCCTTTCTGTTTTCACCGGTCGCGTATGGTATCGACCTGCTTCTGGGCGATGGGCCAAGCCCCGGGCATTCTCATCTTGCCGGATGGCTGGATGAGCTTGGCGCCGTGCTGGTGCCCGTCGCCTTCACGTGGGTCGCCGTCAACGCGCCTTTTCGGCTCGGGTACTCGTTCCGCCGGGAGGTGGTCGCCCCGCCCGCCGCGCCGCCCGATCCTCCTGCGGCGCCGCCAGCCTCTCCATCCGCGGCCCCGTTCTTCCTGGGCCTGATCCCCGCGGCACTGCGCGGCGAGCCGATCCACATGAAGTCGGAGTGGCATTACCTCCGCGTGGCGACGATCAAAGGCCAGAGCCTGATTCTCTACACGCTGCGTGACG
This sequence comes from Kiritimatiellia bacterium, assembly GCA_018001225.1. NCBI lineage: Bacteria > Pseudomonadati > Kiritimatiellota > Kiritimatiellia > Kiritimatiellia bacterium. Next base: position 77,225 of record JAGNIJ010000008.1, read on the forward strand.
CCATCCTCGAACTGCCGCCGGACATGGGGGTCCAAACGCACCGGTCCTACTGGGCGAACCTGGCTCACGTGAAGGAGTTCAAAACCCGCGGACGACTCGCGACACTGACGATGAGCGACGGCGCGGCGGTGCCGGTCAGCCGGTCCAAGGTCAAGGACTTGAAGGCGCGACTCGGGCGACTCCGTTGACCGTGGATCGGCCCTGCGGCCCGCATCCCGGCAGCGCCTGTTCCGAATCATACCAGGTACGGGTGAGAGGCGGTACGAACGGCGTCGCAGAGCTCCGCCCTCCAGTGGCAGGAATCATGGAGGGGCGAGTTCCTGCGAGCCCGAAATCTACCCGCATTCACCCGGATTTGGTATCAGTTGGGCCCCCGGCGGTGGCCGGATCATTGAAGGATGAAACTTCCTGTCCGCGCAGCACGGGAGTGCGGCGTGGCACACCGCTCCCGCAGTGTGCGCTCATGGAATCATCAAGCCGGCGGCGGCTCCGCGGGCGCTTCGGCCTCCGGAATCTCGTCCTCGGGCTCGACGGTCGTCGCGGAGACCAGCTTGTCGCCCTCGGAGAGGTTGATCAGCCGCACGCCCTGGGTGTTGCGGCTGATGACGCGGACGTCACTGACCGGGATCCGGATCATCTGGCCCTGCTCGGTGATCAGCATCAGCGCGTCGCTCTCGCGGACCGCGTGCGCCCCCACGACCAGGCCGTTGCGCTCGGACGTCTTCATGGTGATCACGCCCTTGCCGCCGCGGTTCTGGTCCGGGTACTCGTCGAACGCCGTGCGCTTGCCGTAGCCGTTCTCGGAGATGCACATCAGCGTGGCGTTGGGCTCGACGACCTCGATGTTCTCGACCCGGTCGTCCTTGCCCAGCCGGATGCCGTAAACGCCCACGGTGCCGCGCCCCTGGTCGCGCAACTGCCCCTCGTTGAACCGGATGCTCATGCCCCGGCGGGTCACGAGGATCAGCTCGTTCTGCCCGTTCGTCAGCCGCACGCCGACCAGCGTGTCGCCCTCCTCGATGGCGATGGCGATGATTCCGCCCGCGCGCGGGTTGCCGAAGGCCGCGAGGGTGGTCTTCTTCACGATCCCGGCCGCCGTGGCGAAGACGAGGAACTGGCTCTCCGGGAACTCGCGCACCGGGATGCACGCGGCGATCTTCTCGTCGGACCCGATTTCCAGGAAGTTGACGATCGCCTTGCCGCGGGTCGTGCGCCCGCCCTCGGGAATTTCGTAGACCTTCTTCCAGTACACCCGCCCCTTGGCGGTGAAGAAGAGCATGTAATCGTGGGTGGAGGCCGTGAAGACGTGCTCGACGTAGTCCTCCTCCTTCGTGTCCATCCCCACCACGCCCTTGCCCCCGCGCCGCTGCTGCTTGAAGGTGGCCACCGGTACGCGCTTGATGTAGCCCGTGTGGCTGATCGTGATCACGCACCCGCGGTCGGCGATCAGATCCTCGACGGCGATCTCGCCCTCGTCCGGCACGATGTCCGTCCGGCGCTCGTCGCCGTAGAGCTTCTTCATCTCCAGCAGGTCGTCCTTGATCACGCCGTAGATCTTGCGCTCGTTCGCCAGCAGGTCGCGCAGGTAGTTGATCAGCTTGATGATCTCCTCGTACTCCGCGTCGATCTTCGCCCGCTCGAGGTTGGTCAGCTGGTAGAGCCGCATCTCGAGGATCGCGTTGGCCTGGATCTCCGAGAGCTTGAACCGCTCCATCAGGCGCGCCCGCGCCCCGTCGCGGTCCTTGGACTCGCGGATGGTCTTGACCACGGCGTCCAAGTGGTCGAGCGCGATCTTGAGGCCCTCGAGGATGTGCGCGCGGGCCTCGGCCTTTTCCAGGTCGAACTTCGCGCGGCGGGTGACGACCTCGAACCGGTGCGCGATGAAGCACTGGATCATGTCCTTCAGGTTCATCACGCGCGGGCGGCCGCGGTCGATGGCCAGCATGATCGCGCCGAACGTGGATTCGAGCTGCGTGTGCTGGTAGATGTTGTTGAGGATGACCTTCGGGATCGCCCCGCGCTTGGTCTCGATCACCACGCGGATGCCGTCCTTGTCCGACTCGTCGCGGATGTCCGAGATGCCCTCGATCTTCTTGTCGTTGACCAGGTCGGCCAGGTTTTCGATCAGCGAGGCCTTGTTCACCGTGTAGGGCAGGTCGTGGATGATGATGCTTTCCTTGCCCTGCGGCCCCTCCTCGATCGAGGCGTGGCCGCGGATCTTCAGCAGGCCGCGACCGGTCTCGTACATGGATTTGATCTGCGCGGTGCCGCAGAGCATGCCCGCCGTCGGGAAGTCCGGCCCCTTGACGAACTTCATCAGGTCGGCCACCGCCGCGTCGGGATGGTCGATCAGGTGGGCGGTGGCGTCCACGATCTCGCCGAGGTGGTGGGGCGGGATGTTGGTCGCCATGCCGACGGCGATGCCCGTGCTGCCGTTGACGAGCAGGTTCGGGATGCGGGCCGGCAACACCTTCGGCTCCAGCATCTTCTCGTCGTAGTTCGGCTGCATGTCGACGGTGTTCTTGTCGATGTCCGCCAGCATCTCCTCCGCGAGCTGCTCCAGGCGGCATTCCGTGTACCGGTAGGCCGCGGGCGGGTCGCCGTCGATGCTGCCGAAGTTCCCCTGCCCGTCGATCAACAGGTAACGCATCGAGAAATCCTGGGCCATGCGGACGAGCGTGTCGTACACGGCGGCATCGCCGTGGGGATGGTACTTGCCGATCACGTCGCCGACCACGCGCGCGCACTTGACGTACGGCCGGTTGTGCAGCCAGCTCCCCTCGCGCATGGCGAACAGGATGCGCCGGTTGCCCGGCTTCATCCCGTCGCGGACGTCCGGCAGCGCGCGGCCCACGATCACGCTCATCGAGTAATCGATGTACGCGCGCTGCATCTCGTCTTCGATGTTGATCAGGTCGACTCTGTCGTTTCGATCGTACATAGGATTTCTTGACCGCGGATTGCGCGGATACCACGGATGCAAAGAGCGCTTCCCATCCGCGCCATCCGCGTAATCCGCGGTTTATTCTTAAATATCCAGGTTCCGAACGTTCAGCGCGTTGTCCTCGATGAACCGGCGGCGGGGCTCGACCTCGTCGCCCATCAGCACGGTGAAAATCTCGTCCGCCTTCACGGCGTCCTCGAGCGTGACCTTGAGCATCTTGCGCTTCTCCGGGTTCATGGTGGTCTCCCAGAGCTGCTCGGGATTCATCTCGCCGAGGCCCTTGAACCGCTGGATGCTCAAGCCCTTGCTCCCGTGCTCGCGGACTCGGTTGAGGAGTTCCTGCAGCGAGAACAGCGGCAGGTCCTTCTCGTCGCCGTTCTTCAGCGTCAGCAGCGGCTTCTCCTGCGGCAGCAGGTTCCCGACCTGGAAGCCCTTCTTCTCCAGCGTCGCCAGGAGCTTGCCCAGCGCGGGCGCGGAGTATAGCTCCGTCCAGCGGAGGCCGCGGCTCTTCTTGGCCTCCTCGCCGCCCTCCCCGAAGATCTCCAGCTGCTCGCCGGACCGCTTCTCCGCCTCCTCCAGCAGGCCCCGCAGTTCCGGCTCCGTGAACGCGAAATGATGTTCCGGCTCCCCGCCCACCGCGATCGTGACCCGGTACTGCGGGAGCTGGCCGGTCTTCGGATCGCGGTGCTGCAGGTACTCCGCCACGTCCACGCCGCGCCGCCGGATGCGGTCCAGGTGCGTCTCGATTTCGAACAGCAGGTCCAGCAGGTCGGAAAGCGGCTTGCCGCTCGACAACTCCTTGCCCTTCGCGTCCGCCAGCTTCAGGTCCTCCATGCCGAGCTCGAGCAGGATGCGCGTCATGTGCGCGTCGTTCTCGATGTACTCCTCGCGGTTCTTGCGCTTGACCTTGTAGAGCGGCGGCTGGGCGATGAAGACGTTCCCGCGGTCGATCAGCGCCTGCATCTTGCGGAAAAAGAAGGTCAGCAGGAGCGTGCGGATGTGCGAGCCGTCCACGTCCGCGTCGGTCATGATGATGACCTTGTTGTAGCGCAGGTTCTCGATCTTGAAATCCTCGCGGCCGAACCCGGTGCCGAGCGCCGTGATCATGGTCCGGATTTCGTTGTTGTTCAGCATCTTGTCGTCGCGGGCCTTCTCGACGTTCAGCACCTTGCCGCGCAGCGGCAGGATGGCTTGGAACCGCCGGTCGCGGCCCTGCTTGGCCGAGCCGCCGGCGCTGTCGCCCTCGACGATGAACAGCTCGCAGAGCTCGGGGTCCTTCTCGGAGCAGTCCGCCAGTTTGCCCGGCAGCCCGCCGCTGTCCAGCGCGCCCTTGCGGCGCGTCAGGTCGCGCGCCTTGCGGGCCGCCTCGCGCGCCCGCGCCGCGAGCACGCCCTTCTCGATGATCCGCCGCGCCACCGACGGGTGCTCCTCGAAGTACGTGCCCAGCTCCTCGTTCACGATCGAGGCGACGATGCCCTCCACTTCGCTGTTACCGAGCTTCGTCTTCGTCTGCCCCTCGAACTGCGGGTCCGGCACCTTGACGCTGATGACGCACGTCAGGCCCTCGCGCACGTCGTCCCCGCTCATCGTCTCGTCGTCGCCCTTGAGCAGCTTGTTGGCCTTGGCGTACTGGTTGATCACGCGGGTCAGGGCCGAGCGGAACCCGCTCAAGTGCGTCCCTCCCTCGATCGTGTGGATGTTGTTGGTGTACGTGAAGATGTTCTCGTTGTAGGCGTCGCTGTACTGCAGCGCGATCTCGACCTGGATCCGGTCTTTCTCCTTCTCGAAGAAAACCACCTTGGGGTGCAGCGGGTTCTTGTTCTTGTTCAGGTGCTCGACGAACTCGACGATACCGCCCTTGTACTTGAACGTCTCCTCGCGGGCCGGCTCCTCCTGCTTGAGCGTGATCTCGATGCCCTTGTTCAGGAACGCCAGCTCGCGCAGCCGGTTGGCCAGGGTGTCCCAGCTGAACTCCAGCGTCTGGAAGATCTTGTGGTCGGGAAAAAAGGTCACCTTCGTCCCCGAGGACTTGGTCTTGCCGATGGTCTCCAGTTTCGTGGTGGCCACCCCCCGCTCGTAGCGCTGGTGGTAGACGCTGCCGTCGCGGCGGACCTCGACCTCCATCCATTCGCTCAAGGCGTTCACGCAGGAGACGCCGACGCCGTGCAGGCCCCCCGATACCTTGTAGCTCTCGTGGTCGAACTTGCCGCCCGCGTGCAGCGTGGTCATCACCACCTCGACCGCGGGCTTCTTCTCCGTTGCGTGCATGTCCACAGGGATGCCGCGCCCGTCGTCCACGACGCCGACCGAGCCGTCGGAGTTCATCGTGACCACGATGCGCTTGCAGTAGCCCGCGAGCGCCTCGTCCACGCTGTTGTCCACGACTTCGAACACGCAGTGGTGCAGGCCGCGCGCACTCGTGTCGCCGATGTACATCGCGGGCCGCTTGCGGACGGCGTCCATGCCGCCCAGCACCGTGATGGACTTCGCGTCGTACTTCGCCCCGCCGGCGGCCGGCCGGGCCGGCTCCGGCGCCTCGGCGACGGCGGTTTCGACCGCCGCGGAGGGCGCCGGGGCGTCCTCCTCCGGGGCCGGTGCAGACGGTAATTTTACTGACTTCTTTGCCATGGAAAATCGCTCCAGGAAAAAGCTTCCGAACTATATCGAAAAGCGGGGTAACAGTGCAACAAAAAAAACGGCCCAAATCCGAGAAAAAACGCGGAATATGGCCCATAATTGAGGCTTTTTCTGCTCCGTTATTTCTTGACATAATAATGGCGAAAATATCGCTCAACGCGAGGCGGTTGAAATGGTCGAATCCTGGCGTATCTTCCCGGCAACAGGAGAACCTGGCATGAGCAAAAAATTAGCAGTTCTGGTGGCAACGGGATGCGTCGCGGCCGGCCTATCAGCCTGGGCGGGCGGAGCGTGTTGCGGCGGCTCGGCCGCGGCGAAGACGGAAGGCGAGAAGGTCGCTGCCGCGGGAGAAGCAAAGGCCGGTTGCGCCGCGGGCGAAGCGAAGCCGGCGTGCGCGGCGGGCGAGGTCAAGGCGGCCGGAGGGGCCGGGGCGGAAGTGAAGGCCCAGAGCCAGTGCCCCGTGATGGGCGGCGCGGTGAACAAGTCCATCTACGTGGATCATGGCGGCAAGCGCGTGTACCTCTGCTGCAACGCCTGCGTGTCGACCTTCAAGGCCGACCCGGAGAAGTACGTCAAACAGCTCGCGGAGGCCGGCGTGCAACTGGAGGAGGCGCCCTCCGCCCAGTAGACAGGAAACAGTTTGCGTCCACCGCGCCGGGGTTCGGTATCCTCCACAACCGACCCCGGCGCATTTTTTAAAAGGACTACCTCGTTTTCTTCAACCGCGCCACGGCCTCGATATGGAACGTGTGCGGGAACATGTCCAGCGATTGCACGGCTTCCAGGGTGTAGCCGGCCTCGATCAGTTTCTGCAGGTCGCGCGCGAGCGTCGCCGGGTTGCAAGACACGTAGATCAAGTGCGGCGGCGCGGCGGACAGCAGGGCCGCCATCGCTTTCGGATGGAGCCCCGGCCGCGGCGGGTCCACGACGACCAGGTCGGCCCGCTCTCCCCTTAACGTGTCGCCCACCCGCTCGGCCTCGGCGCAGGCCATCCGGACGTTCGTCAAGCCGTTGAGCTCCACGTTCCGGCACGCCGCGTCCACGGACGGCGCATGAGATTCTATGCCAAGCACTTGCGACGCGGCGGAGGCCAGGTGTATCGCGATGGGACCGGTCCCCGCATAGAGGTCCACGGCCCGTGCCGGCCTGCACCCCGTTGCCCAATCGCGGACCAGCCCGAACAGCCGCTCGCCCTGCCGCGTGTTGGTCTGGAAAAACGTGGCCGGGCCGATCTCGAAAAGGAACCCGTTCAGGCGTTCGCGGATCAGCCCCGGGCCGGACAGGACCGCGGTCGAACCCGGCGGCGCGGCCTCCGGGACCAGGGTGTGAAAGCTGGCGAGCACGGTGGTCGCGAGATCGCCGAGGACGGCGGGCAGCCGGTCGAAGGCCGCGTGGCGCTCGGCCGCGTGCAGGTGCACCATCCGCTCGCCCGTGAGCTTGCCCTCCCGGACCACCAGGTGGCGGACGAGGCCCTGCTGTTTCTCCTCGTCGTACACGGGCAACCCGTGTTCCTGCACAAAGGCCAGGACCCGGGCGAGGATCTCGCGGGACTCGGGCGACTGGAGCAGGCAGGTGCCGGCGGGCACGACGGTGCGCCAGTCGCCGCGCCGGTGCAGGCCGAGCACGGGCCGGCCCTCCGCCGTGCCGAACGCGAAGCCCATCTTGTTGCGGAAGTGAAAAGGCTCCGCCATGCCCAGCGGTTCGGCAACGATCCCCGGCACGCCGGGCAGGCCGTAAAGGGCTTCGAGCAGGATCTGGTGCTTGGCGCGCAACTGGGCCGGGTAGGCCATGTGCTGGAACGCGCAGCCGCCGCACTGGCCGAACACCGGGCACGGCGGGGCCTGCCGGTCCGGCGACGGCTCCAGGACCTCCAGCGCCTGCGCGAACGCGAAGGATTTCTTGCGCTGCGTGATCCGCGCGCGGACGCGCTCGCCCGGCAGCGCTCCCTCGACGAACACGACGAAGCCGTCCGGCCGCGCCAGCGCGCGGCCCTCGGCCACCATTTTCTCGGCCGTCAGTTCCAGTTCACGCATGATCATGCATCCCGTCCGCCCGGAGCGAACCGCGCATCCGCCCGGCGTGCCCAAGCTCGCCGCTTCTTCCAGCCCGCCGGCGGACATGCCGATGGCGTTATAGCACATCTTCACGGTTCTCCGGGTCGGGCGCTCCGCCCAGCCAGACGCGCAGCTTCTCCGTGTTCTTCCGGTCGAAACGGAACGTGGCCGCCCCCAGGGGATGCTCGACGCGCAGCTTCCAGGCCTTGGCGGCCCGGTCCGCGATCGCGCCCGCCGCCTCGTCGCGGGTCAGGATGAACGCGCGCAGGAGATCGTGCTGGACCAGGAAGGCCCGGTCGGGCAGGAGGCGGACGCGCGTGCGCCGGTCCGCCGTCTCGACGACAGCCGGTTCGTTCTTCAGCTTGAGCTTGCGCAACGCGGCGCAGACCTGCTTCGTCGACTTGATCTGCGCCGGATCCACGGCGGCCACGAGGTCGCGCAGCGGGCGCAAGCGCGCGTACTGGCCCCCGACGGCCGCCGCGGCAAGCAGAGGCACGACCAGGCTCTGGATCTCGATCTCGCCGGACGCGCGCAAAACCAGGATCGCGATCGCCACGTTCCACGCCAGCAGCAGGGCCATGGTGACGGCCTCGGCCAGCAGGATGCCCAGCGACGGGCGACCCAGCGCCCACATCCCGGTCCCGAGCATCAGCACGCCCAGGCCGAGGGCGCCCGCGCCCAGCCATGTCTCCCGGATGGCCAGGGCGCCGAACACGACGTTGATCAGGCCCCAGGCGATGCCGCCGAGTCCGACCTGGCGGATCAGGCGGCGCGCGCAGATGGCCAGCAGGTTGCGGTTCTCGGGCCTGTCGAACAGGGGATCAAAGGCCGCGGAGGTTTTCACGAGGGGCTCCCGTGCAGGTACTTGATCACCTGGACCTTCTCGATGGTGATCAGCCCGCCGCTTTGCGCGGCCTCGAAGAGTTCGTGGAGCTTCGGCAGGAAACGGTTGATCTTCTCCTCGTCGTCGTTGATCTCGATGACGACGGGCAGGTCGCTGGAGAGGTCCAGTATCTTGGCCGAACGAATCCGGCTGGTCGGGCCGTAGCCCAGGATGCCGCGCCACGCCGTCGCGCCCGCGAGGCCGGCCGCACGAGCTTCCTTGACGATGACCTCGTACAGCGGCGCGTGCCGGACCTTGTCCGACTCGCCCAGGAAAATCCGCAGCAGTTTCGCCTCGCCTTTGAGTTCCATGATCCCCCTACGCTTTCAGCCACAGTTTCACCGCCAGCGCGCCGATCCAGAACATCGCCAGGCACCCGCCCAGTGTCAGGCCGAAGTAGCCCGCCGCCAGCCACAGCTCGTTATCGCGCAGGAGCTGGGCCAGCTCGTAGATGAAGGAAGACATCGTCGTGAACCCGCCGCAGATCCCTGTCGCCAGCAGCAGCCGTGCCGCGGGGCTCAAGACCTCGGTCGCCGCGGCCAGCGCGCTGATCGCGCCGATGGCGACGCAGCCGAGCAGGTTCGCCCACAGCGTCCCGTGCGGGAACGAGATGGAATAGCGCTGCGCGAGGAGCGTGAGCGCGTAGCGCAGGACCGAGCCGACGAACCCGCCCGCGCCGACCAGCAGCATGGAGAGCAGCATACGCATGATTTTCTATTCTGCCACAGACGACGAAAAAGGTACACGTTCCTTCATGTGTGCTGAGGTCCGCGGCGCGTATCCAGCCGGTCATGATTCGGAGATGGGCTTCCGCCATTCGCGACAGTACCCTAGGCCATACTTTACAAAGTATGGCCACCAATATAATCTGTTAAAAATTATCATTCTTTACTGATTAATAATAAGTTATGGCGATTTTCCTGGCTCCTTAGAAGCCATTCAACGCCTAGGCCATACTTTGCAAAGTATGGCCTAGGGTAGCGTCCTTGAAATGACATGGTTCTATTTGCGCCCCCCCGCGAGATTACGCCTCCGTCCCGCGTCGCTTCGAGTGCGCAACACCGGCGGCCTTGTGTCTCGCGGACTGGCCGGCGAAGTTCGCGGGGCGAACCCGGATGAATAAGCTTGTGGCCAGCCGCGCAGGGCGCGGTGTGTCTCGCTTTCGGGACACGGCACCAGGCCTATGTTTCCCGCGGGGCCGCGCGACGCGCGATGGCCAGCAGGTTCGGACCGCGGCCCAGCCGTTCGGCCAGGATGTAGACGGGCCAGGTCAGCATCTTGACCGGAGAGGAACCGGCGGCCCGCGCGAGAAACCTCCTCCACGCCGAGGGATGTTCGCGAGCCCAGTTTCGCAGGCTCATGGTGACGTACCAGTGGCGCCCGCCGCGCGTCAACAGACGCACGTCCGTCCAGCCGGTCTCGACCAGCAGCCGCGCCAGGACACGCCGCGGGAACAGGCACAGGTGCCGGGGCACGTCCCACCCGACCCAGTGCCGGCCGAACCGCCGGGCCATTCCGCTCCCGGGATCCGGCAGGCTCACGAGCAGCGTCCCGCCCGGCCGCGCCACGCGGGCGGCCTCCGCGAGCGTCTCCCGCGGATCGGGCGCGTGCTCGAGAACGTGCCAGAAACACACCAGGTCGAAGAAGGCGTCCGGCAGGCGCGCTTCCCGAAGCGTGCCGTGGTGAACGTCCAGGCCGCGCCGGTCCCGCGCCAGGGCCGCCGCGTCGGCATCGGGCTCGACGCCACAGGTTTTCCATCCCCGCCCCCGCAGCGCTTCGAGCAGCCATCCCGTCGCGCAGCCGACGTCGAGCACGCGGCCGGGAGCAGGGCCAACCTTCTTGATCAGCGCGACGCGCTGGGCTATGTCCCGCCGGCGCCCACGATCCATCGCCGCGGCATGGGGCTCGTAGTTGGCCGGATAGAAGGCCGCCCGTTCCGCCGCGGCGGGGCGAGGGCTAAGGTAGATCAGCCCGCAGGCCACGCACCGGCGCACGGGGAAAACCCCCGGGCACCCGTGCAGGGCGTCGCGGCCCTCGAAGAGGGTCTCCGCGTTGGAATCCCCGCATCCCGGGCATGGAACCGCCTCGCCGATCTTACACCTCCCGCCCTGGGGGCCCCTTGGCGCGAAAGCCGTCGCGCAGGCCGCGCACGTAGGCGGCGGCCGCGCGGGGCCGGCCCGCCAGGACCAGGCACGCCATGATCCGCGCCGCGCTGAAAAGGCGCCAGGGCACGATCGCCAGCCACTGCGCCCCTCTCGCGTTCTTCCGGAAGAAAAGGACCGAACTGCGGGCGGACCAGTACCGCTCCATGACGGTCCCCCGCCCGCCGCTGCTCGCGGCGCCCGCGTGCCGCGCACACCCGGCGCTGTCCACCCACAAACTGAATCCCGCCGCCTGGAAGCGGAGACAGAGGTCCATGTCCTCGAAGTACATGAAGAACCGCTCGTCGAAAACGCCCGCCGCGGCCAGGGCGCGGAGATCCATGAGTAGCGCGCAGCCGTAGAGGTAGTCCCGCGCGAGAAGCCGGGGCCACGCCGCGCGCCACGGCCGCCCGTGGCGCGTGTCCATGTTGCCGAGCGTGGTTCGGTTCCGGCGCGCGCCGGCCGACCAGATGCGCTCCCCGGCGCCGGGGAAAAGCACAAGGGGTGCGACGGCCCCGACGCCGGGCCGGGACGCCGTCTCCAGCAGCCGCTCGATCGTGTCCGGCGTCACGGTCGCGTCGTTGTTCAGCAGGAATACGTGGGACGCCCCGAGAGCGCGCGCCCGCGCGATCCCCTGGTTGGCCGCCGCACCGAAACCGCGGTTCACCGGGTTGCGCAGCAGCTCGACGCCCGGGAACTCGCGGCCGATCCGTTCCGCGGAATCGTCCTCCGAGCCGTTATCCACGACCACGACGGCCAGCGCGCGATGGGTCTGGCGGACGAGGGAGCGCAGGCATTCCGCCGTTTCCCGCGGACGGTTCCAGTTGATCACCACGGCGCACACGAGCGGCGCGCGGCCGGACCATGTTGTCACTCCCGCTTCCTCCTCTTCCTTCGACGCCCCCGGCCTCCTCGCCCCTCGCATGCTGTGGTCAATCCGCCCGCGCGTCCAGGATTTCCTGCCGCTGGCGCTCGAGGTCGGCGATCTCCTGACGCCAGAACTCCTGCGAGCCCCAACCGGGCGAGAGCCGGGCGAAGCCGCCGTCGGCCTTCTGCCGGGCACACCACGCGGTGTAGTGGATGAACCGCATCGCGCGCAGCGGCTCGACCAGGCGCAGCGTCCCGCGCGGGAACGGCAGGAAGGTCTCGTAGCCCTCGAGCAGGCTCTCCAGTTCGAAGCGCGCGGCGCGCACGCGGTCGGGCAGGAGCATCCACAGGTCCTGCACCGCGGGCCCGACGGCCATGTCGTCAAAGTCCAGTAAGTGGAACCCCTCGCCCGGCCGGTGCAGGATGTTCTGGCGGTGACAGTCGCCGTGGATGCGGTGCGTCTCCACGCCCTCGAACTCCGGGGCCACGAGGTCGATAAGTTCCGTCACAACTTGTCCATAGGCGCGGGCCGTGCCGGCGGGGATCGTGCCGGACCGGAGGATGAAATCCAGGTGTTGCCGCGTGGAATGCTCCGGGTGCAGCCTGATCCGGTTTTTCGGGAGCCGCCGCGCGCCGACCGCATGCATGCGCGCGAGGAGCCGGCCGAGTTGCGTCCAGGTATTCGCGTCGGGCTCGTCCAGCGGCCGGCCGCCCCGCTTCGGGAACAGGGCGAAGTCCGTGTGCGCCAGTTCGTGCAGCAGGCTCCCGTCGCGGCCCGGCAGGGGCGGCACGACGGGCACTTCTTCCGCCGCGAGTTCGGCGAGAAAATCCAGTTCGTCCTGAAGCGCCACGCGGTCCCATCGGCCGGGCCGGTAGAACTTGGCGATGACGAAGCCGCCAGCGTCGAGCCCGACCTCATACACGCGGTTGATGTAGCTGTTCAGCGGCCGGCAGAGGTTCGAGCACGCGGCGCCCAGCGTGTCCTCGACCGCGTTGATCACGGCTTCGGGCGTCAGGTGGCTGAAGTCGGCGGTCTCCATGGGGGACAGAGACTAGCACGAGGCGCGGCAAAGCGACAGAGCGGATGCCGAGTCGCTTTTTTATTCCATATCACTTTCCCGCAGGCTGCGCTTTCCTGTTTAGTAAAACGATTTTCCGCGCTCGCGCCACCTAAATTTTTCTGTAGCAACGAATTACTCTTTCCCAAATGTTGGTCCGGGGGTACTCTCCACCCCCTGAATCTACATGAAGGTTGTTGCATACCCCCCCCCAGCGAGGCGTTCATGAAATCGATCAAGATCCTCACCTGTAGTGTGCTGTGGTCCGCCCTGATCTTTCCGGCCGCGGCGGTGAAGGTCCGCGTCACGGGCGCGGACGCCGTCCGTCAATTGACCGATGCCGGCGGCACGGTGATCGCCGAGTACGAATCGTTTTCCATCCTGGAGGCCGACGCGGCGGCGGTCGCCGCGCTGGGTGACACCGCGGAGGTCCTGGAGTCCGGCGGGCGCATCCTGCTGAACGCGGGCACGGTGGACACCGCGCAGCCCGCGACGAGATCCCTGCGCGCCCGCGCTTCGCTGGGCAAGGGCCGCGCCCTGCACCTCGTCCAGTTTGTCGGCCCGGTGAAGCCGGGCTGGCACGACGCCCTCGTCGGCGCCGGGTTCCAGGTGGTGGACTACATTCCCGAGAACGCCTATCTCGTGTACGGCGACACGGCGGCGCTGAACAAGCTCCGCGCCCTTCCGGCCCGGCGCAGCGGCCTGAACTGGGAGGGCGAGTACCTGCCCTCCGACCGCCTCGCCCCGGAGACCTCGGCCGCCGTCGCGAAGGCCAAGGCCGGCGCGGCGGCCCCCGCCCTGTTCGCCATCCAGATGGTCCGCGACGGCGAGGCCAACGCCGCGACGCTGCTGCTCGTGGAGGCGCTCAAGCAGGCCGCCGTCTACCGCCAGGCCGAGGTCGGGCCCTATCTGAATGTCATCGTGAAACTCGCCCCGGACGCGGTCGAAACCCTGGCCGCGCAGCCGGACGTGATCTCGATCCGCCCCTACGTGATCCCGCGGAAGTTCGACGAGCGGCAGGACATGATCGTCGCCGGGAATCTCGCCGGCAACGGGCCGTCCGGGACGGGCTACCTGAACTGGCTGTACTCAAAGGGGTTCACGCAGGACCAGTTCACGGCCTCCGGGTTCGTCGTGGACGTCTGCGACTCGGGGACGGACAACGGCACGACCACGCCGAACCACTTCGGCCTGTACGTCGCCGGGAACACGGGGCTGGTCTCCCGTGTCGCCTACGCCCGCCTCGAGGGCACGGCCAACAGCGGCAGCACGATCCAGGGCTGCGACGGGCACGGCAACCTGAACGCGCACATCATCGGCGGGTACAACAACCTCTCCGGATTCCCGCACGCGGACTCCGCCGGCTACCGCTACGGCCTCGGGGTATGCCCGTTCGTCAGGCTGGGTTCGTCCGTGATCTTCGATCCCGCGGAGTTCACCTCGCCGGACTACGAGGACATGATCTCCCGCGCCTACCGCGACGGCGCGCGCATCAGCTCGGACAGCTGGGGCGCGGACACCGCGGGCGCCTACGACATCGACTGCCAGCAGTACGACGCGCTGGTCCGCGACGCGCAGCCCTCGGGCGCCGCCGTGACGAACGCGGGCAACCAGGAGATGACCATCGTCTTCGCGGCGGGCAACGCGGGCTCCAGCGCCCAGACCGTCGGCTCGCCCGGCACGGCCAAGAACGTCATCACCGTCGGCGCGGCGGAGAACGTCCACTCGCACTCCTCGACCAACGGCGGCAACAACGCCGCGGGCAACGACGGCTGCGACACGCCGGACACCGAGGCCAACAGCGCCAACGACATCGCCTCCTTCTCCAGCCGCGGCCCGTGCAGCGACGGGCGCGCGAAGCCCGAGATCGTCGCGCCCGGCACCCACGTCACCGGCGGCGTGGGCCAGCAGACCCGGACGATGAGCGGCAACGGCAACGACCTGGCCTGCTTCGAGGGCACCGGCGTCTGCGCCCTGCCCGGCGGCGGCACGACGGGGAACACGAACAACTTCTTCCCGCAGGGCCAGCAGTGGTACTCGACCTCCTCCGGCACGAGCCATTCCACGCCCGCGGTCGCGGGCGGCTGCGCGCTGATCCGGCAGTACTTCATCAACCAGGGCTGGACCGTGCCCAGCCCCGCCATGGTGAAGGCCTTCCTGATGAACGCCGCCCGCTACATGACGGGCGTGGACGCGGGCGATACCCTGTGGTCCAACGACCAGGGCATGGGCATGATGAACCTCGGCTTCGCCTTCGACGGCGCGCCGCGCGTCCTGCGCGACCAGCGGACCAACGACATCTTCACCGCCAGCGGCCAGTCGCGCACGATCAGCGGCGTGGTGGTCTCCAACGGCCTCCCGCTCCGCGTCACCCTCGCCTGGACCGACGCCCCCGGCTCGACCTCGGGCAACGCCTACAAGAACGACCTCAATCTCGTCGTCATCGCGGGCGGCCAGACCTACCGCGGCAACGTCTTCAGCGGCGCGACCTCCGCCGCGGGCGGCACGGCGGACGCGCGGAACAACGCCGAAAGCGTGTTCCTGCCCGCCGGCACCACCGGCACGGTCGTCATCACCGTCTCCGCCGCCAACATCAACTCCGACGGCGTGCCGAACTACGGCGGCGCGCTGGACCAGGATTTCGCGCTGGTGATCTACAACTTCGAGGAGCAGGAAATCCCGGCCATCGCGGACGCGGGCGCGGCCCTCGTTTCGGAGGGCTGCGGCGCGGGCAACGGCGCGATCGACCCGGACGAAGTCGTCACCCTGGCCGTCGCGCTCCGGAACGTCGGCTCGGCCGACACGACCAACGTCGTCGCCACCCTCCTGGCCGCCGGCGGCGTCACGGCCCCGAGCGGGCCGGAGAGCTACGGCGCCCTCCTCGCCGAGGGCGCGGCGGTCACGAACACCTTCACCTTCACCGCCACGGGGACCTGCGGCGGCACGCTGACGGCGACCCTGGCGCTCGCCGACGGCGCCGCGTCCCTCGGCCAGGTAAGCTACACCTACACACTCGGCGGCACATCCGACGCCGCCGCCACGAACCAGAACGCCGCGGCCATCGCCATCAACGACAATGCCGCCGCCAGCCCGTATCCGAGCACCATCAGCATCGCCGGCCTCGTCGGGACGGTCAGCAAGGTGGTCGTCACGCTCAACGGGTTCAGCCATACCTATCCCGAGGACGTGGACGTGATTCTCGTCAGCCCGGACGGCGAGAAGGTCTCGCTGATGGGCGCGGTGGGCGGGGGCACGGGGGTCAGCGGATTGACACTGACGTTCGACGACGACGCGGAGTCCGAGGTGGGCTCGCCCATCACCAGCGGCACGTACCGGCCGACCGGCACGGCCGAGACCATGCCGTCGCCCGCGCCAGCCGATCCGTACGCCAGCGCCCTCTCCCAGTTCAACGGCGGCAATCCCAACGGCGATTGGAAGCTCTACGTCGCGGACCAGGCCGCCGAGGACTCCGGCAGCATCGCCTCCGGGTGGAAGCTCGCCGTCACCGCCTCCGAGCCGCTGTGCTGCGGCAGCAACAAGCCGCCGGTCATCGCCGCCGTGGGGAACAAGACCGTCACGGAGAGCAACACCTTGAGCTTCGCGGTCACGGCGAGCGACCCGTACGACGGCGACCCGATCACGCTGGTCGTCTCCAACCTGCCCGGCGACGCGACCTGCCCGATCGTCGGCACGACGGGCTCGTTCAGCTGGGTCAGCGCCACGCCCACGGGCGTGTACGAGGTCGTCTTCAACGCCTCCGACAAGGACGGCGCGGACGAGGAGCGCGTGACCATCACCGTCGAGCCGGCCCCCTACGTGGACACCAACTGCGCCGTGATCATCTCGGAATACGTCGAGGGCTCGTCCAACAACAAGGCCGTCGAAATCTACAATCCCGGCGCGGCCGCCCTGGACTTGGCGGCCAGCAACTATGTGCTGCATCTCTCCATGAATGGCGGCTCGCCCATCTACAACATAAGTCTCACGGGAACCATTCCGGCCGGGGGAACGTATGTGATTGCCAACAACACCGCCGGCGCGACGCTCCTGGCCCTGGCCGATCAAACAAGTGCAAGCATGTCGTTTAACGGCGACGACGCCGTCGTGCTCTACCGGGGAGGCACGAACGGTGTCGTGGTGGATCACTTGGGACAGGTGGGCGTTGACCCGGGCAGCTACTGGGGCACGGAACCCAACACGACCGTGAATCATACCCTGCGCCGCATGCGGGAGATCACCCGCGGCAACACGAATACCACGGCCGCCTTTGACCCGGCCACGGAATGGGCCGCCTACGCGGTCGACACGTTCGACGACCTGCGCACGCACGACAGCGACTGCGCCGGGCCGGCCCTGCCGACGCCGCCCGTGCTGGTCGCCATCGGCGCGAAGTCGGTCGCCCTGACCAACACGCTCCAGTTCACCGTCACCGCCACGCCGACGGACGGCGACGCGGTGACCCTGACGGCAAGCAACCTGCCCGCCGGCGCGGTCTTTTATCCGACCAACGAGGCCGCCTCCTTCCTCTGGACCAACGCCTCGCCGACGGGGACGTACAGCGTCACGTTCAACGCCGCCGACAAGGACGGGTCGGACGAGGAACCCGTCACGATCACGGTCAGCGCTGGCGGGGGCGGAGGCGTGCCGCTGAGTATCGGCGGTTATAAACTTGTGCAGAGCAACGCCACGCAAAACTTCACCTTCCCGGCCGGCACCACGGTGTCCCCGGGAGGACACGTCATTCTGGCCCGCAAGGCCTCGAAGGAGGCCTTTGAGGCAGCGTGGGGCGTAACCCTCGGGGCCGATGTCGTGTTCCTGAATTCCGGCGATGTCCTGCCGCAAATCAATGGGGGAGAAAACTACACCCTCCTTGATGATGCCGGAACTCTTGTAGATGGCTCAACGCAGACCAACTGGCATCCGAATAATTTCTCGGTCCAGCGAACAAACCTGTTGGGCAGCGCCTCCATGACGCAAAACTGGATCCGCATTTCCAGGACCAATGCGACGCCTGGAACCAGCGTTTCCGGAACTGGAACCGCCGGCCTTCGCATCAGCGAGTATTCAGACGCCATCAACTTCTCTAATGAGTTTGTCGAACTCTACTATGACGCAGCCGGCGGGGCCGAAGGTCCGCCGGTGCTGAACGCCATTGGCGCGAAGTCGACGATGGTGAGCAACGCGCTGCAGTTCACGGTTTCGGCGACGATGACGGACGGGGACGCGGTGACGCTGACGGCGAGCAACCTGCCGGCGGGGGCGTCGTTCTACCCGACGAACGAGGCCGGGTCGTTCGTCTGGCCGATCCCGTCGCCGACGGGGACGTACACGGTGACGTTCAACGCGGCGGACAACGACGGGGCGGACGAGGAGACGATCACGATCACGGTGACGCCCATCGTGTACACGCTCGACTTGAGCGGCTGGCAGCTCAAGCAGTACAACAGCGCGCTGACCTACACGATCCCGAACGGCACGGTCGTGGAGCAGGGCGGATACGTGATCATCAGCCGCGCCTCCGACAAGGCCGCCTTCGAGGCGGGTTGGGGCGTGACGCTGGGCGCGGACGTGGTGTTCCTGAACTCGGCCGAGAAGGGCGTGCAGATCAACGGCTCCGAGCAGTATGACATCCTGAATGCCGCGGCCATGCTGGTGGACGGCACGACGCCGGCGGCGCTGAACCCGTCGAGCAGCTCGGTCCAGCGCACGAACCTGGTCGGCGACGCCTCGGCGGCCGAGAACTGGTGGCGGACGTCCCGCACGAACGCGACGCCCGGCGCGGGCGTCGCGGGTAACGGCACAGCCGGCCTGCGAATCAGCGAGTATGCCGACGCGGTGAATTACTCCAACGAGTTCGTGGAACTCTACTACGACGCCTCCGCGGGCGGCGGGACGCCTCCGTTGCTGGCGCCGGTGGGCAACCAGTCCGTGTACCTGGGCAGCAACCTCGCCTTCGCGGTGACCGCGACGCCCACGGAGGAGGATCCCGTGACGCTGACGGCGAGCAACCTGCCCTCCGGCTCGTTCTTCTACCCGACCAACGAGCTGTCGTGGTTCGTCTGGGACGCCGCCTCGTCGACGGGCACGTACACGGTGACCTTCAACGCGGCGGACGACGACGGCTCCGACGAGGAGACGATCACAATCACGGTCAACGGGCTGCCGGTCGAGGAGCCGGACATCACGGGCTTCGCCGTGCCGGCGGGCGCGACGGCGTCGGCGACGCTGACCTCGGTCCTGGGCCAGAGCTACACGCTGGAATACACGACGGACCTCGGGGCCCAGCCGCCGGTCTGGACGCCGGCGGACACGGAGATCGGCGACGGCGGCGTGATCACGCTATCCGACCCGACGCCGGCGGACACGCTGCGGATCTACCGCATCGTGACGCCGTAGGGATGGACGGGCTTGGAGGCGCCGCGCCCTCGCGGCGCAGGGCGGGCCGGGGGCGGCCCGCCTCCAACAACGGGGAGCAATGAAGGACCGCTTTCGGAGACTGCGGCGGGAGATCGGGTTCCTCCGCCCGCGCTGGCGCGAGGGCTGGTGGCGGACCTACGCGGTCGCGGGGCTGTACCCGCTGCTGCGCCCCGTGGCACGGGAAGCCTGGCTGGACCGGCACCGCGCGGTCTTCGCCGTCCGGCACCACTCGCTGGTCAATTATCCCCGGCTGCACAGTTTGTACCGGCTCGCGGGCGAAATCCTGTCGGGCCCGGCCGGCGGCGGCGCGGCGGAATGCGGCGTATGGCGCGGCGGCAGCGCGGCGCTCTTTGGCGCGCAGGCCCGGCGATTTCGGACGGCAGCGCGGTTCTGGCTGTTCGATTCGTTCCAGGGCCTGCCGGAACCGCGGGAGATGGACGAGACCTGGACGGGGAAGACACTGAAAAAGGGCGACCTGACGGGGAGCCGGGAACTCGCAGAGGATCTGCTGTTCCGAAAGTTCGGGCTCGATCCCGCCCGGTTCGAGATCGTCCCCGGCTGGTTCGCGGACACGATCCCGCCGGCCGCGCCGCGCGTCGGCCCGCTCGCCATCCTGCACATCGACTGCGATTACTACGATCCCGCGAAACTCTGCCTCGAGCAGTTGTATCCGAAGGTGTCCCCCGGCGGCGCGGTGATCATCGACGACTATCACTACTTCAAGGGCGCGAAGATGGCCACGGACGAGTTCCGGCGGGCGCACGCCATTCAAACCCCGCTCGTCCCGACCGACCGGTTCGGGGTGTGGTTCCAAAAAGAGTGATGGAAGGCGGCGGGCTCTGGCACTCACCGGGGATTCACGCCGGCCCGCCTTCCAGAATCCGGAACAACTGTTCCACGGCCGCCGTGCCATCGGGCGCCGCTGGCACCCGCGCCCCGCCGGGCAGAACGCTCCCTATGGATAGCCGTTCGGCCGCGCCCCCGCTGCCGGCGACGGCGACCACGGGTTTGCGCGCGGCGAGGAATTCGACGGCGAGCGCCAGCGTGGGCATTCCGCCTTCGATGACCACGGCGCCGGCGCAGGCCGCGGCCAGCACGGCGTGCCGCGCCGCGCCCAGGCCCGTGGGCAACACCACGTCCGCCGCGTCATGCCGCTCCGGCAGCTTGTCCCCGCCGGCCAGGGCCAGCGTCAACCCTCCGGCGGCCCGCGCCCCGGCAAAGGCGGCGCCAAACACCCCGCCGCATTCCCCGGCCACCGTGACGGCCCCGCGCCGGGCTATGGCCTCCCCGGCCACGCGGGCCGCCTCGAGCAGGGCCGGTTTGTCGGTCATCCCGCTGCCGATGATCGCCACGAGGAGTCGCTTCACCGGGGCCCCTTCCAGTTCCACCATTTCAGTTTTTCCGGATCGTACAGCGAACGGCTCGCGAAGTAGTCCGCGCTCACGCTTGCCGGGGCGATCTGCAGTTCATCTTTCAAGCGGGCTCCCCATTCTTGCGGGGCGGGAGCGCCCCGCCATCGGCTGGCGGAGCCGCCGCGCCCTCGCGGCGTTCGCCGGGCCGGGGGCGGCCTGTCTCCAGCAGCCCCTGGTAGAGACGGGTCACGACTTCCCGATCCTCCGGCTTCTTCAGCTTGAGCAAGGCCTCGGCATGCACGCGCGCGGCGAGGTCGGCGTCATTCATCCGGCGGAGCGCAAGGTCCAGGAGGTCGTGGTAGGGCTTCAGTTCCCGGGGATACTTTCGGATGATCTCGTGGTACTCGCGGATGGCCTCGGTGTATTCTCCTTTCTTCACGAGCGACTCCGGGATGCCGTAGATGGGCGGCGGCGGAGAACGGTCCGTCGGCCAGAAGATCGCCGCGAACGGCGCGGCCAGGATGCGCGCGATGGGGAACGCGACGACCCAGGCCCCGGCCAGCAGGAGCCCGCACCCGATAAAGCCGCCGCCCGGGTGGCCCATGAAAAGGAATCGGAACCCGGAGACAAAACAGAATCCGGCGAACGCGGCCCGAAACAGAATCCACAACAACGTTTTCACGGCGCGCCGGTTCTTCTACCAGAAGGACGGCGCCGGGTCACGCCCGGGCGGCCGGAAAAAAGGACTTCCGGCCGGCGAGGCCATGGGCTATTTTCGCCGGCGGGAGCGACCCATGCAAGGAGGGTCCCATGACGACTTGGTTCAAGAGGATGCTGTTTGTCGCCGCAGTCATGGCGAGTTGCCGGCCGACCGGGGGAGCCACGTACATCGTCACCAACTCGGCGAACAGCGGGAACGGCACGCTGCGCGCCGCGATCAGCAATGCCAACATCATCGCGGGATTCGACCGGATCCTTTTCAACTTGCCGGCCGGGTCGCGGACGATTCCGGTCAGCACGGAACTTCCGGCCGTCACCGAACGCGTTTGGATCACGGGCACCAACCACCTGGGCGCCGGCGCGGAGCCGCTGGTCATCCTGCACGCGGCGTCCGCCGTGGTGACCAACGGCCTGCGGCTCGGCGCGATCGGCTGCACGGTCACGGCGATCCGTGTCCACGGGTTCGAGTCCGGCATCATGGTCACCTCGCCCTCCTGTGTGATCCAATACAGCTATTTCATGAGCAACAGCGAGGCGGGGGTGTACGTAAAGGCCGGCGGCACCCGAATCGTCGGCAATTACTTCGCCACGAACGACGTCGGTATTTACCTCGAGTTAGGCACGACCAACTCGGTGCTGGCCAATTACGTCGGCATCCACCCCCTGACCGGCCTGGCCAACGGAAACTGGCACGGGATGTTCATCGCCTCGGACAAGAACTACATCGGCAGCCCGGACCCCGCCGACCGCAACATCATCTCGGGGAACCGGATGCGCGGCATCGAGATCTCGTGGGTCAGCAGCAGCAACTCGATCCGGGGGAACTTCATCGGCACGGACGCGGCCGGGACCGGCGCGGTGGCCAACGGGTACGGGATCCTGGTGGACGGCAACGACAATTCCATCGGGGGAACGAAGGGCGGCTCGGGCAACCTGATCTCCGGCAACCGGCATTACGGGATCGGGATGAACGGCATCGCGCAGCCCATCGAACGGAACCGGATCGAGGGTAACTACATCGGCACGGACATCACGGGGAGCAACGCCATCCCCAACGACACGGGCATCTACATGGAAGAGCAGCGCTGCCGGTCCAACACGATCGGGGGCACCCTGACCGCGGCGCGCAACATCATCTCCGGGAACACGAACGTCGGCGTGAATCTCTACTACGCGCCGTGCAACGAGATCAAGGGCAACTATATCGGCACGGACGCCTCGGGGCGATATGCGCTCGGGAATGGGAGCCATGGGATTCATATCGAGCACGCCTGGGACACGGCGGTGGGCGGCACCAATTCCGGCGCGGGCAATGTCATCTCCGGCAACGGCCGGCACGGCATTTTCCTCTTCGGCGTCCTGGCGGACGACACTGTGATCCAGCGGAATCACATCGGCACGACGGCCCTGGGCGGCCTGGCGGTCTCCAACGGTTGGTCGGGCATCATGGTGTCCGGCGCCCCGCGGGTCACCATCGGCGGGATCGGCGCCGGCAACGTGATTTCGGGGAACGGGGACAACGGGCTGTCCATCCACGGCGAGACCGCCCATGACGTCGTCGTGCAGGGCAACTGGATCGGCACGACGGCTTCCGGGCAAGGCGCGCTGGGCAATAAGTACGAAGGCGTCTACGTGGACGGCGCGCCCTCGAACCGGATCGGCGGAGTCTCCGCGGCGATGGGCAACGTGATCAGCGGCAACGGCGGCAACGGGATCAGCATCACGGGCGCGGAGGCGGTCAGCAACACGGTCCAGAGCAATCTCATCGGGACGGACGAGGACGGGGAGGACGCGCTGCCCAACGCGTTCTCCGGTTTGTACATGAACAACGTCCGGCGCGGCCTGGTCGGCGGGGACCTCCTGGTCGGCGGCGGGAACCTGATCTCCGGGAACGGCGATTACGGCATCCGCATGATCACCGTCTCGGACTGCGTGTTCCTCGGCAACCGGATCGGCGGGCACGTCGTCGGCGCGGGCTTCGGCGGCAACCAGGACGACGGGCTCCTGATGACCGGGTCGTCCACGAACAACACGATCGGGGGCGACGCCTGGACCAAGGTCAACATCATCGCGCACAACGGCGGCGACGGGATCGCGCTGGGCAACAACACCAACATCGCCGGCATCCGGATCGACTACAACTGGATCTTCGAGAACGGGGGCCTGGGCATTGATCTCGGCGGCGACGGCCCGACGCCGAACGACGGCGGGCCGGTGTACGGGGACGGCGATGACGGGCCCAACGGGCTCCAGAACTATCCGACCCTCACGAACGTCTTCGTGGACGGGGCCAACTTGCGCATCCAGGGCCTGCTCCGCAGCGCGGTGACGGCACAATACAAGATCAACTTCTACGCCAACACGCAGTTCGACCCCTCGGGCTATGGCGAAGGCGAGATCAGCCTGGGCAGCACCAACGTCGCGACCATGCCCCTGGACACGGCCCATTTCGACGCCACCGTGCCGGCGCCCGACCCCGTGCCCGACTACTACACCGCGACGGCGACGCACATCGCCTCGGGCGACACCTCGGAATTCTCGCATTTCGCGATGCTGGACAGCGACCATGACGGCATGCCGGACGGCTGGGAATCCCGCTTCTTCGGCAGCGCCACGGGCGGCGACCCGGCCGGCCACGGGGACGACGACGGCATCCCGAACCTCGACGAATTCAACGCCGACACGGACCCGACGGACGGGGAGAGCTTCCTGCGGATCTCGAAAATGGGCCTGGTGGACTTCCCGGCTGTTCGAGTCGTGTTCGCGGCCCATTCCTCTTCGTCCTACCGCCAGTACCGGATGGAGCACGCCTACCCGGCCGGCCTCGGCACCAACGGCTGGACACCCGGCGCTTCGGCCTACGAGCCGGGCACGGGAGGAATCGCGACGAATGCGGACCTGATGCTCCCCGCGGATACCGCCGCTGTGTTCCGTGTTCGCGGCCGGCTGCCCTGATGGAGCCGCCGCGCGGCAGGCCGGGGGCGGCCCGCCTCCATCTTGCCTTTTTCGAAGGCGCGGGTTTATGATGACGCCTACTTAGGAGGTATTCCAATGAACGCTCGCCGGCTCGCGTCGGGTGTGGTTCTCGCGCTGGTCTCTTCGCTGTGCTCCGCCCAGGTCCCCTCGATGATGAACTACCAGGGACGCCTGGTCCAGGGCACCAATCTCTACAACGGCGCCGTCGGCCTGTCGCTCCAGCTCTGGAGCGCGGCGACAGGCGGCTCGATGCTGGGCGAAGACTCGAACACGGCGACCGCCGTGGACGGATTGTACGCCACGGTCCTCGGCGACGACATGCCGGCCGATTCGCTCTCGCGAATCTTGAACGACAACACGAACGTCTACATCGGCGTGCTGGTGAACGGAGTGGCCCTCGGCCCGCGCGAGCGGCTGGCTTCGGCGGCCTACGCGGTGATCCCGGGTCTCAAGGGCGTCGGGAACGTCCAGGCCGGCGCGCGCTCCGCGGTCGGCGGCGGCGAGACGAACGCCGCGTGGGGCGCCGTGTCGGTGATCGGCGGCGGCCGCGCGAACCTGATCGGGACCAACGCGTGGGAAGCAGTCATCGGCGGCGGCGGCCGGAACACGATCGAGCAGGATACCATCTACGCCGTGATCGCGGGCGGCGCGAGAAACCGCATCGCCTTCCAGGCCTACGGCGCGGTGATCGGCGGCGGGGTGGCCAATTTCCTGGACACCCTGTGCGGCTACTCCGTCATCGGCGGCGGCTGGTCCAACCAGGTCCTTAATTATGCCGACTTTGCCGCGATCCCGGGCGGGCGCGACAACGAGGCCGCCGACAACTACGCCTTGGCCGCCGGCCGCCGCGCGAAGGCCCGCCACGAGGGCGCTTTCGTCTGGGCG
Source organism: Kiritimatiellia bacterium (assembly GCA_018001225.1). Classification (NCBI taxonomy): domain Bacteria; kingdom Pseudomonadati; phylum Kiritimatiellota; class Kiritimatiellia; species Kiritimatiellia bacterium. Next base: position 102,159 of record JAGNIJ010000008.1, read on the forward strand.
GACAGCACGGACTCGGACTTCGCCTCGACCGCCGACAACCAGTTTCTCATCCGCGCCTCCGGCGGCGTGGGCATCGGGACGAACGTGACGCCGGCGATGTTGACCGTCGCGGGGGACATTCTGGCCGCCTCGCTGGCGGGCGACGGGTCGGCGCTGACGGCCTTGAACGGGCAGAACATCCAGGCGGGGACGATCTCCAACGCGGCCCTCGGCGTGGGCAGCGTGCGCGGCACCAATATCGCGGCGTCCAGCATCGGCCCGGACAAGCTGTCGCGCAAGTACTGGGAGACCGCCGGAAACAATAACGTCACCGCCGGCGTGCATTTCGTCGGCACGACCACGACCAATCCCCTCGAGTTCCGGGTCTCCAACGCGCGGGTGATGCGCTTCGAGAACGCGAACGTGGACAGCGATCCGAACGTCATCGGCGGCCACGCGTACAACCTCGTGACGCCGGGCCGGGTCGGGGCGGTCATCGCGGGCGGCGGCGGATTCCTGGACCACAACGAGGTCCGGGACAACTACGGAGCCATCGGCGGCGGCGCGGGCAACGTGGCCGGTGACAACACGAGCAAGGAATACGCCACCGTCGCCGGCGGCAAGGACAACACGGCGGCGGGCGGCTACTCGACGGTGCCGGGCGGAAGCGACAACCGGGCCTCCGGCTGGTATTCGCTGGCGGCCGGCCGCCGGGCCCAGGCCGTCCACGACGGCGCGTTCGTCTGGGCGGATTCGACGGACGCGGACTTCAGCTCCACGCACGCCGACCAGTTCATCGTCCGCGCCGCCGGCGGCGTCGGGCTGAACGAGGACGACCCCCGGCAGCAGTTGAGCGTCGGCGGCTACCTCGACCTCTATTCCGGGGCCAGCAATGCGCCGGCGCAGGCCTCGATCCGCGCCTCGTCGCTGGGGCACCTGTTCCTCAACGCGCGTTCGGACGGCAGCACGTTCATCAACTACGACGGCGGCAACAGCCTGATCATCAATCCCAAGGGCGGCCGGGTCGGCATCGGCACCAGCAATCCCACTCGCACGCTGACCGTGATCGGCGACGGATCCTTCACGGGGGCGGTGTACGCGGAATCGTTCATCGGCGACGGCTCCGGGCTGACCTCCCTGGACGGCGGGAACATCATGGCGATGACGGTGACCACCGACCAACTGGCCGAGGCGTACTGGCGGCTGGACGGCAACGCGAACGCCGTGGCGGGCGCGAGTTTCCTGGGCACCACGGCGCCCGCCACGCCGCTGGAACTGCGGGCGAGCAACACGCGGGTCCTGCTGCTGGACGGCACGGGCTACAAGGTCATCGGGGGCAGCCAGTACAACTCCGCCACCGGCAGCGCGACCGGCGCGAGCATCGGTGGCGGCGGGGATTTCACGCTCCCCAACCGGGTCTCGGATCTATACGGCACGGTCGGCGGCGGGTTGGGGAACCAGGCGGGCAATGGCAACACGTCCGCCACGGATGCCCCCGAATCGACCGTGGGCGGCGGGCGGAACAACGCCGCCGCCGGGCCGGGCTCGGTGATCGGGGGCGGGCGGAACAACACGGCCTCCGGCACGAACAGCGCGATCGCGGGCGGCAACCTGAACACGGCGGCCGGCGCGGTCTCCTTCGTCGGCGGGGGCACGAACAACTCGGCCGCCGGCGCGTACGCCGCGCTGGGCGGCGGGCGGAACAATACCATCGGCAACGAGGGGGATCTTTCCGTGATCGGCGGCGGGGCCAGCAACTACACCGATTCCGCGGCCTCCGTGATCGGCGGCGGAACCGGCAACTCGGCGCTGCAATATTCCGTCGTGGCCGGCGGGCAGGACAACCGGGCCGCGGGCTCGGGAGGCGTCGTCGGCGGCGGCCTGGCGAACGTCGCCTCGAACAGTTACAGCGCGGTCGGGGGCGGCCTGTCCAACATGGTGGAGCAGGCGTACGGCGTCATCGCCGGCGGCCGGGGCAACCGGGTCGAACTCGACCACGCCTTCATCGGCGGCGGGCTCCGGAACCGCATCGGCGAGGGCCAGTACGGCGTCATCGCCGGCGGGATCAGCAACGTCGTGGACGGCCGGGAGGCGTTCATCGGCGGCGGAAGGGACAACCACGTGAACTCGTGGTCCGCGATCGGCGGCGGAGAGAACAACTACATCGGCACCCTCCATGGCGTGATCGGGGGCGGGGAAAACAACAGGATACCCTATGACGCGCTCCACGGGACCGTCGGGGGCGGCATCGCCAACATGGCCTCCAACGACTTCAGCACGGGGGCGGCGGCCAGTCCAACATGGCCTCGGGCGTGGGCTCCGTCATCGCCGGCGGCCGGGCGAACCGTACGCTGGACCAGGAGAACACCATCGCCGGCGGCTGGGCGAACATCACGACGGGCGACTTCAGCTCGGTCGGCGGCGGGCTCTACAACTACGCCCTCGGCCAGGCCTCCACCGTGCCGGGCGGGCAGGAAAACGAGGCGCGCGGCGACCACAGCTTCGCCGCGGGCTTCCGCGCCAAGGCAACCAACGATGGCGCCTTCGTCTGGGCGGACAGCCAGAATATTGACCTGGATTCCCTGGTGGACGATTCCGTCACGTTCCGCTGCCTGGGCGGTGTGCGGTTCCTGACCGGCGCGGGCGGCGCGAACCAGATGGTGTCCTGGACCCCGGGCGCGGGCGCGTGGCTCTTCACCAGCGACCGCGAAACCAAGGAGGGCTGGGCCCCCGTGGACAAGCGGGCCCTGCTGGAGAGGCTGGCCGACCTGCCGATCACGGAATGGAACTACAAGGGCTACCCGCAGCGGCACGTCGGGCCGACCGCGCAGGATTTCCACGCGGCCTTCCCCTTCAGCAACAGCGACACGATGCTCAACGGGCTGGACCTCGACGGCGTCTCGCTCGCGGCCATCCAGGGCCTCTACGAAGTGGTCAAAGAGGAGAACGCCCGGCTGCGCGGCGAGAACGAGGAATTGCGGGGCCGCCTGTCGGCCATCGAGCGGAAGTTGGGCCTCGCGCGGCAGTGAAATTCGCGGGCTTCGCAAACGAAGCCCCTACGGCGCAAAACGAACTCCAACCAGTTTCGCAACCCCTTATCGTTATGGTTTTACTAATCCGATTGGATGCGGAATTTAATCCTGTTCCACGGCTCTGAAACCAGCCTTATTCCACATGTATCCATTTCGTTTCACTAAAAAGAGGTTTCAGCTTTGGCACAAGAAATCTCTTCCGTTCAGCTTTTCTATGGCAATCATTTCATCAAATCATTCAGGGCGCGCCCTTGGCGGGAACTGCTTCATTCTCGGTAATCGCTTGTTCCGCCTTTGGCGCGCCCTTCCTTCACAATCTCAATCCTTTTCAAAACTCATTCGGCAATCCAACGCCAGCGACGAGACGACCTGGGGCCGCGCCCCGCGGTCACAGGTTAGCCAGAACGCCATTGTTCGACGAATTATCTTTCTCCTATTCTTCGAACAGTCCAGGTCTCAAGAGTTGCTCTCCCCTCATCACATGGAGGATGAGCACCTTCTTTTCCTCGACTCTGTAGAAGATGCGACAAGGTGGGATGACCAACTGCCTGTATGGCATGCCCGGCAATTCGGGTGGGATAGAGCCCATGCGAGGGAATTTCTTTAGGCCATCAACCTGGGCAAAGACTTTCTCAACAAAAACACTGGCTGCATTGGGCTTGTCCAATGCAATGAAATCGGCAATAGCGTCAAGATCCTGAAGAGCTGGTTGGGTCCAAATCAGTTCAACCATCTTTTCATCCGCTTTCTTGCCTGTTCCTGGCTGCAAGTGCGACCTTCTTGAATCGCCTTTTCCCCGCGAGCGATGCCTTCCAAGATGCGCATTCTGTCTCGAATTAGTTCAAACGTCTGAACATCAACAAGGTACGCAGCCGGTCGACCATGCTCGGTGATCAGGATGGGATCCTTGTCTTCGTCCAGATCAGATAGGATACGTGTTGCTTGCCTTTTCAGTGTTGTGACGAGTTCAGTTTTCATGAGTGATACTATAGTGTCACATTGCTTTGCGGTCAACCATCTTTTTTAACTCGTCGAACGCCAGCGACGAGACGACTGTTTTCGCGCCCCGCGAAAACAGTTAGTCTCCGTCGCCTTGATCGGTGAATTCTTTGCCTGTTTCATCACCACATCATTCGAAACATGATAATACATACAATGAGTATCGGCAATGTGAATGCCATTTGAATCTTGCGCTGGGGAAAGATACTAATAAGCTCTCGATCTCCGAGTGTTCTTGCCTTCATTGTCATCATAATGCCAAGTTTAGCAATCCCATTGAGGCAAAGGAATATGATCATCGGTATGATAAAGGACAGATCTATTCTGATATTCATCTCCGAGGGCATTAACGCCTCATATAGTCCGTATAATATTAATCCAATTATTGGGAAATAAAGAGTCCATGTTCTCCAGCCTTTTGAAAGTCGAAAGGGGATGATTGAAAGGGCAAAGACGACTAGTAGCCCCAAAGCACTGATACTTTGAATTGTATCTCTCATTCCTTACACCGAACGTCAGCCATGTGCCGACCTTTTATGCGGCCACAGATCCAAATAGAGCCACTAGTCGCCTCCGCGTAAAAGGTTAGGCACAATGGCATTGTTGGACCAAAACACTGCGTCGTCTTTCACGAGTCGAACCTCTGCCCCCCGGTTCTAACACCTGGGCTTGGCCCCCGCTCCGCGCCATCCTTCAATCTTCCATTATTTCCAAAATCATTCAATCGTTCGAATGAGTCCAACGCCAGCCATGTGCCGACCTTTTCCGCGTTCACGGATTTCAATACTGCCAAATTGCCCCGCCGCGGAAAAGGTTAGGCACGATGGCCATGTTGGATGCAGAATCTTATCCTGTTCCACGGCGTTATCTCAGTCCTTCGGCGCAAATTTATCCATTTCATTTCAACAGAAAGAGGCTGCAGCTATGGCACAAGAAATCTCTTCCTTTCAGCTTTTCTATGGCAATCATTTCATTAAATCATTCAGGGCGCGCCCTTGGCGGGAACAGCTCCTTTTCGGTCTTCGCTTGTTCCGCCTTTGGCGCGCCCTTCCTTCACGATTTCAATCCATTCCACAAATCATTCGACCATCCAACGCCAGGCGTTTGACGACCTGTTTTCGCGCCCCACGAAAACAGGTTAGTCAGAACGCCATTGTTCGGCAATTATTTATTCCTCGTTAGTTTTCTGGAGCAAATGTGTTTTTTAAGAATGAAAGCAATCCCCATGCTATCACAGCAAGCCCAGGCAGGATTAAAACGATCCAACTTCGGATGACTAATGCAATCCAGATCATCCAAGTGAACCATGCCAAGAGCAATAGCCCACATGATATTTTCAGGATGCTATTCTGTGCGAATATCCATCCTAGAAGCAGAATAATCGCAATTATAACAGGTCCTGTAGGGCCAGATATCATATTATGATATTATTCAACTCAATCACCAGTCCCCATTCCTCTGCTCGATATTTCTTGTATAAACAGATCGAGTCCAATGATTCCAAGCCCTATGAGTAACAACGCAGCGAAAAGGAACATGGCAAGTTCTATCCAGTAGATCAACATATTCCTCGGCCGCTCGATCCTTATGAACTGAAATGGCCCCTCCCGGGTTGTGACGCATTTGATCGCGTGAACTAACCCTGCGAATCCACCCATCAGCGCTGCGATGTGCCATCCAATCGGGAGCTTCCACATGTTGATGTCTATGTTCATCTTCTTGTCTTGTTGCCGAACGCTAGCGACGAGACGACTGTTTTCGCGCCGCGCGAAAACAGTTAGTCTCCGTCGCCTTGTTCGCCGCTTTCCTTCTTTTTATCATCACAATCAAACATCAGAGCTTCTAATCCGCGCCCGACTCGAGAAAACTGCATTTGGCGCGCTTTTAAATAATCAGGCGCTCGCCGTTTTACCAAGTCATAGACAAGTCTTGTGTGTTCTGTACTTTTTCCGACGAGAATGCATGGCTTTCCTTCTTCAGTGGTGTACTGCAGAACTTGATTACAAGCGTTCATTTGGCAGGAAACGGAGAGAAGATTGCCATGTTCGTCGTAATATTCAATATCAGCAAAGTGTCCACACATGATGATGAACTGATCATCTCTAAAATCTATTTATCGGCACGATTCCCATAGCCGTCTGATTTCATCTTTGTCTGTGATCTGAAACGATGGATATTCATCGATGCGAACAATCGCGAGAGCAACATCTGACTTGTCATGCTCTTTGAATGCGTTCCCTTTTCTTAGATCTTCATTTTGATGCACAAGCGACATGCAGGATATTTGCACGATAAGAAGAAGCACTGGAAGAAGTCTTTTCATCTTATGGCGAACGCTAGCCATGTGCCGACCTTTTCCGCGTTCACTGATTTCATTACTGCCAAATTGCCCCGCCGCGGAAAAGGTTAGGCACGATGGCCATGTTGGATGCAGAATTTTATCCTGTTCCACAGCTTTGAAACCAGCCTCATTCCACATGTATCCATTTGGTTTCAACAGGAAGAGGCTTCAGCTTTGGCACAAGAACTCTCTTCCGTTCAGCTTTTCTATGGCAATCATTTCATTAAATCATTCAGGGCGCGCCCTTGGCGGGAAAAGCTCTTTTTCGGTCTTCGCTTGTTCCGCCTTTGGCGCGCCCTTCCTTCACAGTTTCAATCCATTCCACAAATCATCCGACAATCCAACGCAGAGGTTGAGCTTGTCGGGGACCCGCCGCGGGTCACCGATAAGCTCCAACCTTCTTGTTGGACATTCCGGAATTGTTTTCTCTCCCATGGGGTTTATAACGCGCCGGGAGGGCGCAAGCAAGACCCAGATGTGAAAATGAGGGACGTGTGAATTGCCGGAAATTGGGGCAAGATCTTGCCATGGCAATGCGAGGGGGTAAGCCGATCTGTTTTGCAGCACAAATCGCAAGTAATGGGGCAGACCCATCGAATGAGCCCTTTTAAAAGTGCCTGTAAATCTGTTGTTTTCATGCCACCAACCGCTCCGGGGGAGCCCGCGCGCGGAAGGTCAGCCGGCGGACGATGAGGAGCGCGCCGCAGCGGGGGCATCTCAAGCCAGGGGCGGTGGCCGCCGCGGCCGCCGCCTCTGGCTCCATGTGCCCATCGTCGGCCGGCTGAC
>JAGNIJ010000009.1 GCA_018001225.1 Kiritimatiellia bacterium
CGGCAGTTTAATGGCGAGAGGAAGCAACGGGGTGAACTCGCAGATCTACACCGGCACGGTCTGGCACGCCCGGCACCAGCCGGTGAAGCACGAATTCACGTTCCCGGGCTACTGGTATGCGCTGGACCTGGACGACCTGCCGGAGCTCGACCGGCAGATCCCGTTCTTCGGCTACAACCGGCGGCGGCTGGTCTCCCTCCGCGACACGGACTATCTCGACGCGGGCCCCGGCACGATTCGCGAGAAGCTGATGCGCCGGCTCGAGGCCAAGGGGTGCGCCGACGGGATCGAGCGGGTCATCCTCGTCACGTCCGCCCGGCTGCTGGGCTACGTGTTCAATCCCGTGAGTTTTTACTACGCCCTTCGTGCCGACGGGAGTCTCCGCTGCGCCGTGGCGGAGGTGAACAACACGTTTGGCGACCGGCATTTGTACATCCTGGCGCATCCGGACGCGGCTCGCGAGACGCTCGCCCTCCAGCAGGACGAAATCTGGCCGGTGGGCTACACGCATCCCAAGGAATTCCACGTCTCGCCGTTCAACGACATCAGCGGCCGGTATCGCTTCTCCTTCGCGGACATCCGGACGGCGCTGAATATTCAGGTGGACCTGGAGAACGAGGCCGGGCAGCCCGTGCTCCAGGCGCGGATGCAGGGCGAGGGGATGCCGCTGGACCGCGCCAGCCTGAAACGGGTTCTTTTAAAGTATCCGCTCAACGTATTTCTCGTCATGCCCCGGATCGTGTGGGAGGCGGCGAAACTGTATTACCGGAAGAATCTCAAGGTGCATCACCGGCCCGAGCCGTCGCACCCGATGACCATCCTGCGCGCGGCGCCGACGCGGATGGAACGCTGGTACGAGCGGTTGGCCATCCGTTTCTTCTCGCAGGTGCGCAAGGGCCGCCTGGAGCTGGCGCTGCCGGACGGCAGGACCGTGACCGCGGGCGACCCGTCGGCGCCTCCCGCGGTGCTGCACATTCATTCCCGCGAGTTCTTCCGGCGGCTGATCCTGGACGGCGACATCGGGTTCGGCGAGTCGTTCATGGAGGGGGAGTGGACCACGCCCGACCTGCCGGGCCTGCTGCGCGTGCTCGCGGACAACCTCGCGTCCGTGGACGACCGGAAGATCGCGCTTTCCTGGATTGGACGCAGCGTCAACCGGGTCCGCCACGCCCTGCGGCGCAACACGGAGCGGTTAAGCCGGCGGAACATCCGCGACCACTACGACTTGAGCAACGACTTCTTCCGGCTGTGGCTGGACGAGACCATGATGTACTCGTGCGCGGTCTTCGAGTCACCGGATCAATCGCTGTACGACGCGCAGATGAACCGGCTACGTATTCTCATCCGCAAGGCCCGCATCCGCCCCGAGCACCATGTCCTGGAGATCGGCTCCGGTTGGGGCGCGTTCGCCATCGAGGCGGCGCGCGCGACGGGGTGCCGCGTGACCACGATCACGCTGTCGACGCAGCAACTGGAACTCGCCCGGCAGCGGGTCCGCGAGGCGGGGCTGGAGGACCGGGTCACGGTGGAATTGTGCGATTACCGGCACGTGAAGGGGCAATTCGACCGCATCGTCTCCATCGAGATGCTCGAGGCCGTGGGCCACGAGTATTTCGGCGCGTTCTTCGGCGCGTGCGACCGGCTCCTGAAACCGGACGGCCTGGTCGTACTGCAGGTGATCACGATCCCCGACCAGCGCTACGACATGTACCGCCGCGCGACGGACTGGACCCAGAAGCACATCTTCCCGGGCGGCGTCCTCCCGTCGCTGACCGCGCTGTCCCGCGCGATGACCCGGCATTCGCGGCTCGTCGTCGAGCACCTGGAGAACATCGGCCCGCAGTACGCGCGCACGCTGCGCGAGTGGCGTGTGCGATTTCTCGCCGCCCGGGAGCAGGTCCGGGCGCTGGGCTTCGACGAGGTCTTCCTCCGCAAGTGGGAATACTACCTGGCCTACTGCGAGGCCGGCTTCGCCGCGCGGGTGATCAACGACCTGCACCTCGTCCTGACCCGGCCGAACAACGCGGAGTTGGACGAACCGCGAGCCGTGGGCGGCGATCAGGCTTGACTGCCGGGCCGTTCCCTTTAGCGTGGCCGGGTATGGGCATGGCGCTTCTACTGCTCTGCGGCGGGGCGATCGTCTACACGTTGGCGGTGTTCCCGCTGGCGATCTGGGCCCTGGCCCGCTGGCGGGGCCGGCCGCCGAAGGCTTCCGCGGCGGGGGAGCCGCCGTTCGTCAGTGTCATCGTTCCCGTGTACAATGAGGCCGGGATCCTGCGGGAGAAGATCGCGAATTGCCTTGCCCTCGACTATCCCGCCGACCGCGTCGAGTTCCTCTTCGCGCTCGACGGGTGCACGGACGGCAGCGAATCCGTCTTCGCCGGGGTCCGGGACCCGCGCGTCCGGTGGCGCGTCTTCCCCGCCAACCGCGGCAAGGCGGCCGTGCTCAACGACGTCATCCCGGAGGCCCGCGGCGGGATCGTGGCCCTCACGGACGCCAGCGGGATGATCAATCCCGCCGGTTTGCGCGAGGTGGCCGCGCTGTTCGCCGACCCCGAGGTCGGCGGCGTCAGCGGCATCTACCAGGTCCGCCGCGAGGCCGGCACCGAGTTGGACTCGGCCGAGCATTCCTACCTGGGCCTCGAGATGAAACTGCGCTACTGGGAGGGCCTATACCGGACAAGCTTGAGCGGCACCGGCTCGCTGTTCGCGTTCCGCCAGGCCGATTTCCAGCCGTTCCCGGCGGGGCTGATCAACGACGATTTCGTGCTGCCGGCGAGCCTGGCCCTGCGCGGCCGCCGCATCGTGTACGCGCCGGGCGCGCGGGTCTCCGACCGGCTGTCCACCTCCCTGGGCCGCCTGTTCCGGCGGCGCGTGCGGATCGCCTACGGGAACTGGCAGCAACTCGGTCCGCTGCGAGGACTGCTCAACCCCGCGCGCGGCTACCTCTTCTGGGTGTTCCTTTCCCACAAGCTGATGCGGACGTGGCTGCCGTTCATTGTCGTCCTTTTCCTGGCGTCGAGCGTGGCCTTCGGCGCGGCGGTATTCGCCGGCGTCATGGGCGCCTTCCTGCTGCTCCTGCTGGCGGGCGCCCTGGGGCTCTGGCTGGACCGCCATTTCTCGCGCTGGAATCCCCTGGGGCTGCTGGCGCTGATCTTCATCAATTTTGCGGCCGTGTTCGTCGGGACGGCGAAATTCGTCGCCGGGCGGCGGGCGGCCTGGTAGGAGCGGCGATGCGCATCCGGGTCAACGAGAAGCAGGTCCGGCGGTTCGCGGAGTACTTCGCGGGAATCGGTCAGGTGTCCCCGTTTGATTTCTGCTCGGCGGCGGAGGGGACGCTCTTCCCGGCGCGCGGCGGGGCGGGCGTGATCGAGTACTTCTTCTTCGTCACCGCGCACCAGTTCGGGTTCTGGCATCTCGACGGCGGCCGGTACGGCGGGCCCATGATCGCGCCGGTGGACGGCGTTCCGCGCAAGGGCTCGGATTTCATCGTGGCCTGCGCCACCCGCGCCTGGAATCGCGATCCCCTGTTTTTCACCCGCGCGGGCCTGGGCCGCGTCGGGGAGGAGGGCTGGGCCGGCATCTTCCGGGACGACGCCGGCGGCAACCCGCTGCCCATGGGGCCGGAACACCGCGACATCATTGAGCGTTACGCCGGGTGGCTGCGGTCGGCCTCGCGCCCGCCCGTGGAACTCGTGGCGGCGGCCAACGCCGCCCCCGAATCGCTGAAGGCCTTTCTTGACGAAGCCGGGAAAATCCCCGGCTACGCCGAGGACCCGATGCGGAAAAAGCTGCAATTACTGGCGATCATCCTCGAGAACCGGCCGGAGCATTTTCTCCGCGTGAACGACCCGCAGCATCATCGCCCGATCATTGACTATCACCTCATGCGCAGCGCGTTGCGCACGGGGCTGGTGAACGTGGACGATCCCGGCGTTCTCGCGGACCTGGAGGCGCGCCGGCTGGTCTCCGCGGAGGTCGAAAAAGAAATCCGAACGGCCGTCTACGATGCCGTGGCGCGGCTGGTGGAGCAGTCGGGCGTGTCCGTGGCGGCCATTGATTACTTCTTCTTCATGAACCGGACGCGGTGCCCCGAGATGCGCGAGCCCGATTGCCCGGTCTGCCCGGTGCGGCATCTCTGTGCCCGCCGGACGAAGCTGTTCCAGCCGGTGTTTCGGACCACCGCCTATTGAATGGAGGGCGACGGGCCTCCGTCGCCGTTCCTGCGGCGGCCGGGGCCGGCCGCCCTCCAAAAAGGCATTTCGGAGATACTGGAGGGCGGTCGGCCTCGACCGCCGGGATTACGAGACAGGTTCTAGAGCGGTTTAAATGAAACTGTAGCCGCCGGCGTAAGCCGGTGGCACGGGAAATCCGAGGATAACGCGGCCACGCCGTTACCGGCGCGGCTACATACAAACTTAACGCGCTCTAATCGTTCCAGTCGGCTCTCCGCACGCAGCGAAAGCCCACCGAGCCGCCCTGCAGGGAAGGGGCAATGTGGCCGCGCGCCGCGCAGCGCAACGCCAGGGGATCGGACAGGCTGTACCCGCCTCGCAGCACCCGTTCCGAGCCGGACGCCGGGCCGGCCGGGTTCTCGCCCGGGGAAGCGGAATAGTAGGCGACGTCGTACCAGTCGCCGCACCATTCGTCCACGTTACCGGCCACGTCGCACAGCCCGAACCCGTTGGCCATGTCCTGCGCGGGGAGCCGGAAGAAGCCCTCCACGATCACCTGGCTTCCATTGTACCAGCCCGCGGGGGTGGTCCCCGCCTCGTACGCGTCGTCGCTGTCGAGGTAATTGGCATAGGTCCGCCGGATGCAATTCGTCGGCTGCGGGTCGCGCCCGGGCCAGGGATAGTGATGCTGCGCCAGGCCGCCGCGGGCCGCCTTTTCCCATTCCGCCTCCGTGGGCAGCCGGTAGCCGGACCGGCCGAAGTCCGTCCACACGGCGTCCACGCTGCCCGTCCGGTAGGGCTGGGTGAAACCGGCGTCGAGGAAGTAGACGGGGGCGAGGAACTCGGCTTCCGAGCGCGCGTTGCACCACTTGACGGCGTCGTACCAGGTCACGCCCGTCACGGGGTGATTGGACTCCGAGCGTTCGGTCCACAGGGTGAAGTCGTAGCCGGCGCCGCCGCCGGACAAGTCGGTGTATCCGCGCGCCACGGCCCAGTTCCGCACGCGGTCCCAATTCGCCTTCGTGACCTCGAACTTGTCCGCGTAGAACGGGTCGATCGAGACCGGGTGGACCGGGGTTTCGTCGCTGCCCGGCGCGTAGTCGCTGCCCATCAGGAAGGACCCGTCCTCCACGAAGGCCAGGCCGGGCGACGGGGGATTGGACACGAGGGCCACGGCGAACAGGCAGGGCGCTTCCACGCGGTTCGTGGTGGACGGCCCGAACTCCTCCAGCGAGCGCATCGGCTGCCCGCTTCTCGGCCACCGGTTGGAGGGGGCCGCCCAGAGCACGTGGTAGGACGCGTTGGTCAGCGCGTTGGTCCAGGTGATCGAGCCGGCGGAAACCTGCGAGGGATGGACGACTCCGGCCGGGGCCGGGAGGGCCAGGGCGGGCAGCGCGAGCAGGGAGAGGAAGAGCTTGTTCATGGCGTTTCTCCTCACGGATGGCGGACGCAGCGGAGGCCGATGAAGTCGTTGTGCGTATCCGGCGCGACGGCGAATCGTTGCGCGCAGCGCAGGTTGTAGGGCTTGTCGTACCAGGAGCCGCCCCGCGCGGTGCGTTCCAGGCCGGCGGCGGGCCCCCGGGGCTCGTCCCGGATCAGCGACGCGTAGTAATCCGCGGCGTACCAGTCCCAGCACCACTCGCGCACGTTGCCGGCCATGTCGTAGAGCCCGAGGGGATTCGACATGTCCGTCAGCTGCGGCAGGTCGAAGCCGGCCGCCGCGCCGCCCTGCTGGCTGCCGTTGAAGAAGCCGACCGGCGTCGCGGCCTGGTCGTACAGGTCCAGCGAGGTGTCGAAGTTGGCCCACGCGCCGAGGATATGGTTCGACCAGGCGCCGCCGAAACTGCGCCACGGGTAGTGGTGCCCCTTCAGCCCGCCGCGCGCGGCCTTCTCCCATTCCGCCTCCGTGGGCAGGCGGTACCCGTTCGCCAGCCAGTTGACGTGCCACTCGACGACATCCATCTGGCCGGTCCGGTACACCGTGGAGGGCGTCATGGACCGGCTCGTGTAGTAGCAGGGTTTCAGGCCTTCCAGTTCCGACCGCGCGTTGCACCATTTCACCGCGTCGTACCAGGTGATGTCCGTGACGGGCCAGTTGTACCCGCTCCCGAACGAGGAGCCGGCCGGGATGTCGACGTACCCGATGAACCCGCCCTGCTGCCAGACATCCTGCCAGCGAGCCAGCGAGACCTCGTAGCGGTCCATGTAAAAGGGGCCGGTCTGAACCTCGTGGGCGGGCCCTTCGTCGGGAAAGCCCTCCGCCCAGCCGTCGCCCATGACGAAGGCGCCTTCGTCGACCCACTCCATCCCGGCCGGCCGGGGATCCCGCGCCAGCCGGTAGAACCGCGGCACTTCCATGGAAATCACGCCCGCCGTCGGCGCGTCCACGAGATCCAGGCCCTGCCACGAGGCGTGCCAGGGGTGCCGGAGTTCATTCGCCCATTCGAGCCGGGCGAATCCGTTGGTCTCCAGCGGCTGCCAGTCGGCGCGCCCCCCGCGGTAGCTCCGGAGCACGGACCCGGTGGCGGCGGCGATGCTGGCCAGCGATACGTGCGCGACGTCCATCAGGCTGATATCGCTCCACGCCTGCACGTCTATCGTGCAGGCATCGGAGCTTCCGGCCGGCGGGGTGATGGAGACGGTGATGTTCGTGGACTCCGAGGCGCCGATCCAGACGACGGCCGGGTCCACGACGGCGGCATAGCCGGGGCATATGTTGTCCACGACGAAACTGACACTGGTCCCGCCGCCGGTCTGGTTGTAGACGCGGAGCGGGAAGATGGCCGTTTCACCGGGCGGTCCGCCCCGGAAGCTGATCTCGGGCCAGATGAAGATGCCGCCGGCGAGGCTGGAAGCGGCGGGCAGATACAGCAGCGCCTGCACCATGAGGCGGCAGAAGCGTTTCATTTTCCGTCCTCCTTGACGTGGTTGAAAGGAATGAAGGTACGTGAACGTGGGCCGACGCGGATGTCTTGAATCTTGCAGACCGTTATCCGCTCATGCCTCACGGCGGTGGCCATGGCACAACGTCGCATGGGAAAACCTCCGGGCCCGCCATCCGTATGTCCAATAAATAGCTTGGCCGTTTAAGGCCTTCTTGTACAGGATTAAGTAGGAAGCCGTCTTTTGCCTGTGCCAGTCAGGGCAGCCGTTCCGTCCCCGCCCGGCGGAGGCGCAGGATGTAGTAGCGTTGCCCCTGCGGATCCTCGCCGCGGAAATCCAGTTCCACGAGCAGCCCCGTGATGGCGCCGCGCCAGCCGGGCGCGGCCGGGGCGGACTCGGCATCCGTGTAGCAGACAAAAGTGTGCCGGCCGGCGACGTGCCGGAACTGCTGGCGCGGACGGCCGACCTCGTCGGTCTCTGATTTCTCGAAGACGGCCTCCAGGTTGGCGGGCCGGTCAATGAGGGGGCGCACCACTTCGCGGAATACGGCCTCCGGGCTCCGGGCCAGGTCGAGGTGCTGGAGGATTTCCTCCCAGGTCACGGTCTGCGATGGCGCCTGGGCCTGCGCGGCAGGGGCAAGCCACGCCGACGCGGCCGCGGCCAACACGATGAACGCTCGTTTCACAGTTCGATTTCCTTCATGGCGCGGGCTCGCGGGAACTCGCCCCTCCAGGGTGCCTTTGGAGGGCGGAGCTCCGCGACGCCGCCGGGAGGCCCTGCCGGTGCTTATCACTGGACGTTGGCTTCCAGGATCGGGTCGGTGAACATGACATGCCCGTAGGTCGGCCCCCAGCCGCCGCCGGCCTGGAGATCCTGGCTGACGTCCACGGTGTAAAGCAGCGTGTCCGCGTTGCGCTTGCCGGCGACCTGGGCCGCCAGGCTGCGCGTGGTGCGGTGGCGCAGGGCCGTCTGCGTCGTGTCG
This sequence comes from Kiritimatiellia bacterium, assembly GCA_018001225.1. NCBI lineage: Bacteria > Pseudomonadati > Kiritimatiellota > Kiritimatiellia > Kiritimatiellia bacterium. The sequence goes on from JAGNIJ010000009.1 coordinate 8,041, forward strand.
GTCCACTCGAGCACGCTCTCCTGCTTCCAGTCCGGGCTGATGATCGCCGTTTTCAGCACGCGCGCGCCGGGCTGGGCGCGCAGGACGAACTGCTCGGCGGATTTCTTCAGGGCCGCCGCGTCGCCGCCGGCGTAGGCGTCCGGCGCCATGCGCGTCTCGGCGACGCGGGCCGCGCGCAGCCGGGCGTCGGCCCGCTTGAGGCCCTCGATCCGCCGGTTCAGCGCGTTGATCCGCTGGTCGCCGGTCTTCATCAGGCCGGCGGCGCGGTCCACGATCGACTGCGCGTTGCCGATCAGGTCGCGCTCGGGGAACAGGAATGCTTCCTTCGCGGCCATCCGGGTGTCCTGCTCGCGGATGAACTGCTCCAGGTGGCCGATCGCCGCGTCGGCGTCCCGCAGGTCCTGGTCGGCGTACTGGCGGCAGGAGGATTGGAACTGGACCAGGGCGTTATCCAGCATGGCGGCCGCCTGCTTCAGTTCGTCGGTGGCGAGCGCGCCGAGGTTGGCCTTCTTGTATTCCTCCAGCGCCGCCGCGGCCTCACCGTAGATCCCCAGCCGCTTGCGCATGTCCGCCTGGTCCTGCGTGGCGCTGGGCACGAGGTACTTGTCGGGATCATAGCCCGCCTGGCCGAGGCCGATGACGTACGGCCGCAACCGGGCCAGCCAGGGCACGGAGGCGGCGCCGGCCTCGGCGGCCTGCTGTTCCTCGGCCGCCTGCGCCTGCTGCATCGCGTCCGCCCGCCCGCCGGCCGCGGCCTCCAGCTTCGCGATCCGGTCCTGCATGGCGACGATGTCGGGATGCGCGGGGGAGTACTGGCCGGCGTACCGCTGCTCGATCTCGGCCATCTTTCCGCGCGCCTCCTCCGCGGCGGCCTTCGCGGTCTCGACCTTCCATTCCTCCGACGCCACCGAGTTGGACTCCAGCGCGCGCTCGGCCCGGGCGAGGATGCGGTCCGCTTCCTTCAGCCGGAACGCGACGTTGCTCGGCAACTTGTCCTGCGCCGCCGCGATCATGACCCCGAGGCCCAGGAAACATATCGTTGCGATTCTTCGGATGTGCATGGCCGGTTCCTTGTTTTCTCCACTCTATCCGAAGGGGACCGGCGGGCAAGTTCTATCGGCTCCGCTTAACCGTTTTGGAGGCGGCGGGTACTGTGAAAAGCCGGGGCGCGGTATGCGAAAAGCCATGTTTCTTGCGGCGGTCGGAGTCTGGGCCTGCACCGGGAGCCCGGTCCGGGCGGCCACGCGCTACGTCGCGGCGTCCGGCAGCCACGAGTCCCCGTACACCAACTGGGCCACGGCCGCGCACGACATCCAGTCGGCTGTGGACGCCGCCTCCGCCGGCGAGTCGATTCTTGTCACGAATGGGACGTACGACACGGGTGGCCGCGCCGTGGACAGCGGCATGACCAACCGTGTGGTGATCAACAAGGCCGTGACGGTCGTCGGGGTCAACGGTCCGGACTTCACGTTCATCGTCGGCCGGCCGTGCCCGACCAACGACGCGAACGGGAGCGGGGCGGTCCGCGGAGTCTACTTGAGCGGCGGCGCCGCGCTGGCGGGATTCACGGTGACCAACGGACATACGCTGGCCCTGGAGGACAGCGGCAGCGCGAAGACCAGCGGGGGCGGGGTGTACGTTTCCGGGGACGGGCTGGTCTCCAACTGCGTGCTGACGGGCAACGCGGCCTACTACTACGGGGGCGGCGCGGCCGAGGCGCTGGTCCATCGTTCCGTTCTCGACGGCAATCGCGCCCGCATGGGCGGCGGCGGGGCCGACGAGAGCGACCTCTATAATTGCATCCTCCGCGGCAACACGGCCTACGGCGGCGGCGGAGCGAACTACAGCAGGCTCTACAACTGCACCCTGATCGGGAACACGGCCTCCAACCGCGGGGGCGGGGTGGCCTACAGCTATTGTTGCAGCAGCATCCTGGCGGACAACAGCGCGCCGGCGGGCACGCACACGTATTTCTGGTCCTACACCAACTGCTGCCTCTATCCGGCCGCCACGGCCAGCCGGGACAGTATCACCAATGAGCCCGGGTTCGTGGACTACGCGGGCGGCGACTACCGCCTGTCGCCCACGTCCGCCTGCATCAACGCCGGGGCGGTCATGCCCTGGATGAGCGGCGCCCGGGATTTCGACCTGAACACGCGCGTCGTGGGCGTCAGCGTGGACATCGGCGCCTTCGAGTACCAGGTCCTCATCGATCCGCTCGCGGTGGAAATCGCCGCCGAGGATTTCCAGGCGGTGGCCGGGCACGCCGTTCCGCTGGCCGGCCGGATCGTCGGCAACGCGCAGGGCTTCGTCTGGCGGTTCGGCGACGGCCGCGGCGCGACGAACCGGCTCTTTGTCACCAACACCTACGCCGCGGCGGGGCTCTACGAGGTCACGCTGACGGCCTCGAACCTCGCCGGCACCGTCGCGGCCACGGCGACCGTGGAGATCGTCAGCGCGGACTACGCATACTACGTGGCGACGAACGGCGACGATGCGGCCGCCGGCACGAACTGGGCCACAGCCAAGGCGACGATCCAGGCCGCGGCCGACGCGGCCGGCATTGGCTGTACGATCTGGGTCACCAACGGCGTCTACGACCGGGGCGGGCGCGTCGTCTACGGCAGCCTGACCAACCGCGTGGCGCTCGACAAGCCGCTCTTCCTCCGGAGCGTCAACGGGCCGGCCGTCACGATCATCGCGGGCGCCTCGAACTCGGCGGAGAGCCCGGACGGCGACGCCGCCGTGCGCGGCGTGTACATGGCCAGCAACACGGTCCTCGACGGCTTCACGGTGACCAACGGCCACACGCGGACGGACGGGGACACGACGCGGGAGCAGTTTGCCGGCGGAGTTTATGCCGGTACCACGAACGTGGTCATCACCAACTGCGTGATCTCGGGCTGCACGGCCCACTTGAGCGCGGGCGGCTGCTACCGGGGCATGCTGTTCAACTGCCGGTTGGTGGGCAACGCGGCCACGAACATGGGCGGAGGCGCGTATTCCGCCGTCCTGTTCGGATGCCTCGTCGCGGACAACGCCGCGCTGAACGGGGGCGGCCTCGCCTATGCCCCGGTCCGGAACTGCGTCGCGCGCGGCAACCGCGCCGCGCAATATGGCGGGGGGTTCTACGTGGCCTCCGGCGTGGCGGAGAACTGCACGGTGGCCGGCAACAGCGCGGGGACCAGCGGCGGCGGGGCGTACCGCGGCTCGTTCCTGAATTCCATCGTCTACTACAACAACGCGCCCACCGGCCCCGATTTCTTCGAGGGCGACTTCACGAACTGCTGCGCCGCCTCCATGCCCGCGGGCGCCAACAACATCACCAATCCGCCCGGGATCGTCAGCACGCTCGACCCGCGCCTGATGCCGGGCGCCGCCGTCATCGGGCGGGGCACGAACCAGGCGTGGATGGCGGGCGCCGTGGACTGGGAGGGCGCGCCGCGGATCGCGGGCGCCTCGGTGGACATCGGGGCCTTTGAGTTTGCCTCGGAACTGGAATGCACCGGCGCGCTGGTCGCGGCGATTTCCTGCGCCTACACGCAGGCCCCCGCCGGCTTCACGGTGCCGTTCGAGGTGCTGGTTACCGGCCGCGCGCAGGGCTACGAGTGGGATTTCGGGGACGGCGTCCGCGCGACGGGCGGCTGCGTGGTCGGCCACGCCTTCGCGGCGGCGGGAATCTTCCCCGTCGTGCTGACAGTCTCAAACCTGTCCGGCTCGGTCGCGGCCACCGCGTCGGTCACCATCGTCGAGGCGGATTGCGAGCTGTTTGTCCGGCCGGGCGGCAGCGATGCCGCGGCGGGGACGAACTGGGCGACCGCGTTCGCGACGATCCAGGCGGCCGTGGACGCCGCGGGCCTCGGCTGCACGATCTGGGTGAGCAACGGCGTCTATGCTTCCGGCGGCCGCGCGGTCGAGGCCGGGTTGACCAACCGCGTCGCCGTAGACAAGGTCGTCACCGTCCGCAGCATGAACGGGCCGGCCTTCACGGCCATCGTGGGCGCGGGCGGTACGGGCGGCGGCGTCGGTACCGGCGCCGTACGCTGCGTGTGGCTCGCGGGCGGGGCGCGGCTGGACGGGTTCACGCTGACCAACGGCTTCACGCTCGCGTCGGGCTCCTCCGAGAAGCAGGGCGGCGGCGTCTGGGCCGAGGGCGAACTGGCGGTGATCACCAATTGCCTGGTCGCCGGCTGCGCCGCGGCCGGGAGCGGCGGGGGCGTGTACGGCGGAACCCTTTACAGCGTCCTGCTGGACGGCAACGCGGCCGCGCGCGGCGGCGGGGTCAGCGCGGCCGAACTCGCGGGTTGCACGGTCACCAACAACCGCGCGGGCCATGGCGGCGGGGCCGAGAACTGCACGCTGACGGACTGCCGGATCAGCCGCAATAGCGCGACCAATGGCGATGGAGGTGGCGTGTATGGCGGGACGCTGACGGCCTGCCTGCTCTCCGGCAACACGGCTTGGAATGCCGGCGGCGGCGCGTACGAGGCCGGGTTGAGCGATTGCGTTTTGTGGAGCAACCGGGTCCTCACCGGTTCCTCCGGCGAGGGCGGCGGCGCGTACGGGGGCGTGCTCGTGGATTGCTCGTTGGTCATGAATTCCGTGACCAGTTCCTTGTCCTTCGGCGGCGGCGCGTCGTCCGCCGCGCTGTCGGGCTGCACGCTGACGAGCAACCGGGCTGACTACGGCGGCGGGGTCTTCGGCGGAAGCCTCTCGAACTGCGCGGCGGGCTGGAACAGCGCGGACTACGGGGGTGGCGCGTACGACAGCCTGGTCTACGACTCGTCGCTGCACCACAACACGGCCTCCAATGGCGCCGGGGCCTTCTCGGGCACGGCGTACGATACCGTATGCTCCAACAACACCGCCGTCTCCGGCGGGGGCGGGGCCGCGGCGGCGACGTTGCACCGGTGCCGGCTGCTGGACAACATCGCGGACGAGGGCGGTGGGGCGGCCGCCGGCGTGCTCTACAACTGCGTGGTCAGGGGCAATACGGCCGACATGGGCGGCGGCGTGTCGTCGGCCGAGAGCTACAACTGCACCATCGTCGGCAACGACGCGACCTCGTTCGGCGGCGGCACGTTCTGGGGCACGCCGCGCAACTGCATCGTCTACTACAACACCGCCTTCGCCTCCGTGAACGCCTACTTCGGCTGGCTCACCAACTGCTGCAGCTCGCCGATGCCGGACGGGACGGACAACTTCACCGCCGCGCCGAAGATGATGGACTACGCCGCCGGCGACGCGCGGCTCTTGAGCAACTCGCCGTGCATCAATGCCGGGACCAACCAGGACTGGATGGCCGGCGCCCGCGACGCGGGCGGGAGCCACCGGATCATTCTCAACGTCGTGGACGTCGGCGCGTACGAGTACGATTACCCGGGCGTGGACCACGACGGCGACGGCATCGAGACCGCCTACGAAACCGGGACCGGCGTCTACGCCGGGCCGGACGACACGGGCACCGACCCGCTATCGGCCGACAGCGACGCAGACCGGGTCCGGGACGGTGACGAGCTGACGGCCGGGACCGACCCGACGGACGGCGAATCCTTCCTGGGGATGGTTCTTCCCGCCATGCAGGATGCGTCCGGATTCGTGATCTCCTGGTGGAGCGCGACGGGCAAGAGCTACCGCCTCGAGCGGTCCAGCAACCTGGTTTCAGGCTTCGATTACCTGGTGCAGACCAACATCTTGGCCACGCCCATTCTGAACACGGTCACCGACACCACCGCGATTGGCACAGGCCCCTTCTACTACCGCGCCGGCGTCGAGCCATGAACGGAGCAGAAGCGGTTTTTATAATTGCAGCGAAACCGCGAAAAGAGCAGCTTCTTTAGCAGGAGGTCAGTGAGCGCAGTCTTCACGGGAGGTGGCCATGAGGAAATGCATCTGGCTGGTGCTGCTCGGAGTCATGGTGCTGGCGGAGCCGGCGACCGCCGCGCAGAAGGTTCCCATTATTATTCCGCCGCCGCATCTCAATCCTTTGCTGTACCAGATCATTCAACGCCTCTGGCTCCGCCGGCTGCTGCACCTGGAGCAAACCCTTTATGAAGGCCCCGTCTGGTATTTCCCGGTCCTGAAACGGTATCCGGCGGAGAGGGCCAGGACCCTGCGGGTCTTCTGGTGGGGACGGTTGGGCGGCATCGTGGAGTCCGACGATAACTACTACTTTCCGAACCTCTGGACCAACAACGCCGATATTGCCTCCCTGATGGCGGACATTGGCGTGCCGACCACGCGCACCTATTCCAGCGCCGAAATGTGGAACCGGATGACCTGGGTCTGGTGGTGGATGTCCAGCCATACGAGCGACGAGGGTGAAAGCTACTCAACCGGCCCCGGCTTTCCCTCCATCGCCGACATGGCCTGGGCCTATGCGCAACAGGGCTTCATCCACCACGGCACTTGCATGAGCACGGCGCAACTGATGGCGACGCTCTTGGCCCGCGTCGGCATCCCCGTGAACCGGATCGCCCTGGGGCACGCGCATTATGGCGATACGGCTCAGCACGTGTTCGTGCTCCTGTTGATGGACGAGGGGTGGTACTACCTGGATCCCACCGATTGCCATAGTCACAATCAAGTGCCCGAGTATGAAGACCGGGCTTCCCGCGGGTGGCATCCGACCTGCGACTATACCCATCCGTTTGAGGTTAATATCCTGCCGAACTCGAATCTGAACTCCGTACCCTTATGCCTGGATGCGGAATAACCGGCTGGCGCAAGGAATCTCGAATCGAAGCTGGAACTTAAGCGACTCGGATTCGGCCTTCCGATGCTTCCGTGACCAGGCCGATGCGCGCGGCCTGCGCGAGCCCGGCCTTTCGCATGTCGGCCATCGCGGCATCCGCCCGGTCCGCCGGCAGGCCGATGAGCAGGCCGCCGGAGGTCTGGGCGTCGTAGAGCAGGGCGCGCAGAGGGGCAGGCACGTCGGCGGCGACCTCCGTGATCGAGGCGCTGTATTCCGCGTTGCGCTCGTTGGCTCCGGAGAAGACGCCGGCCGCGGCGAGGTCGAGCACATCCGGGAGCAGGGGCAGCGCGCCGGCATGAAGCTCCGCCGTGACGCCGCTTTCCTTGACCATGCGCGCGAGGTGGCCGAGAAGCCCGAACCCGGTGACATCCGTGCAGGCATGGGCGCCGTGGCGGACCATGATCTCGGCCGCGGACTTATTGAGCGTGGTCATGCTCGCCGACGCCGCGGCGCGCGCGGCGTCGGAGGCCCGACCGAGCTGGGTGGCCAGGGTGATGATCCCCGTGCCCAGCGGCTTGGTCAGGATCAGCGCGTCGCCCGGCCGCGCCCCGCTGTTGGCGGCGAGTTGCTCGCGCGCGACAAGCCCGGTCACAGCGAAACCCGCCTTGATCTCCTCGTCGTCCAGGCTGTGCCCGCCCAGCAGCGCCGCGCCGGCTTCCTGCAAAACGCTCATGCCGCCGCGCAGGATTTCCGAGAGCGCCTCGCCGGGCAGCACGTGGATGGGAAAGCCGACAATCGACAACGCCGTCAGCGGCCGCCCGCCCATGGCATAGACATCGCTCAAGGAATTGCAGGCCGCGATCCGGCCGAAGGTGAACGGATCGTCCACGACGGGCGTGAAGACGTCCACGGTCTGCACGAGCAGCAGGTCGGGCGTCAGCTCGTAAACCCCCGCATCGTCGCCCGTGGAAAGCCCCACGAGCACGCGCGGGTCCTCGATCTTCGGCAGGCGGGAGAGGACCGCGTGCAGATCCTTCTGGCTGATCTTCCCCGAGCAGCCGGCGCTCCGGACGTAATCGGTCAGGCGCACCGCCGGGGCCGCCGGGCCGGCGGGCACGTGCTCGCCCGCGCACAGGCAGGTGTCCTTCTCTTTGAAGGTCGGGCAGGGGCAGGGGAGCTTGGGATTGCATACGCAATGCCCCAGCTTGATCGAGCGGCCCATCACCTGCCGGCGCTTCTCCAGGTTGATGTCGGTGCGCGTCATGTCGCTTTTTTACCACAGAGGGCACAGAGGACACGGAGAAAAGCGGATACAATAGCTCTTCGAAGCCCTCCGTGATCCTCTGTGTCCTCCGTGGTTCATCCGGGTTTCCTGGCCAGGATGCGCTCGTCGCCGATCCGCCGGGTCAGGCCCTTGCGATCCCACCATTCCAGGATCGCGATGGAGTATTTCTTCGACGTGCCGAGCACTTCCTTGAATTTCACCGCGTCCACGCGCTCGTGCTGCGCCAGGTACTCCACCAGCTTGCGGCGCGACGCCTCCAGGTGCTCCGGGTGCAGGATGACCTTTTCGGAGAGCCGGACCAACTCCCCGGCCTGGAGCAGCGGCTTGAGCGCGGACTCCGCGCGGGCCGCGGGCCACCCCAAGCGCGCGGGCAATTCGTCCGGGCGAGGCGACTGGAAGCCCGTCTCCCGGTACACCGCGAGAAGGGCGGCGCCCGATTCGTCCACGACGGTCCGGCCGGCCTCGCTGACCAATTCGCCGCGAACCCGGATGCGGCCGGCCTCGGCAAGGGAATTCAGCGCCCGCGCCACAAGTTCCTCGTCCGCCGCCAGGCCGCGCCGCAGTTCCGCCCGGGTGAACCCCGCCTGTTTTGGTTGTGTGTCGTGCAGTCTTTTCAGTGCGGCAGCCAAATCGTCGGCCAGTTTTCGGAATGCGTCCGCGGCGGCGTAGCGGTCCCCGATACGCACCGCGTCTCCGGTTACCGTGAGCCGTTCCAGCTCCGCCCGCGCGGCCTGCTCCGTCATGAGCGCGCGATGCGCGGCCTCCTCCGCTTTCAGGGCGGCCGGCCCGGCCGCGCGGAGGGCGTGGAGCACGGCGGCGGAGGGATCGCGGAGGGCCTGTTCCTCCTCCTCGCGCGAGTCGATCCAGTCGCCTCGCGAGCGGCGAATCTTCTGCTCGTCCACGCCAACGAGGGTGCCCCCGCCCAGGGTCCGGGCCGGGCTCAAGGCGCGCGCGACGAACGGGTCGCCGGGCGCGGCGATGACCGGTTCGGCGAGTTGGATTTGGACGAAACACTCCGCGCCGGGCGGCAGCGGGTCGAGCGTCGGGAGGACCAGGTGGCCGGGGACATCCGACGTGCCCGTGTGGAATCGGATCGCCGCGCGCGGCTTCAGCGCGGCCCCGGCGTCCGGGAGATGATGGAACTTCACGTTGAAGAAGCGGGCCGGCTGGAAATAGCCGGGCGTCGCCAGCACGCGTCCGCGTCCCGCCTCCTCGCGGTCGAGGTCCGAGAGCCGCAGCGCGACGCACTCGCCCGCGCGGGCTTCGTCCGCGTTCGCGCCGTAGACTTGCATGGCGCGGACTTTCTTCCGGCGGCCGGCCGGCAGCAGTTCCAGTTCCTCGCCGACCCGCACGCTGCCGGACCGGGGGATCCCGGAGACGATCACGCCGAGCCCCTTCAGGACGAACGCGCGCTCGATGTTCATGCGGAAGGGCCCGTCGGCCCGGTGCTCCGCCGTCGCGGCGACGACGGCCGCGAAGGCGTCGTAGAAGGCGTCGAACCCCGCGCCGGTCTTGGCCGACACGGGCAGGATTTCCGCGCGTTCGAGGAAGCTGCCCGCGACCAGAGCGCGGATCTGTTCGCCGACCTCGGCCAGGCGACCGGGTTCCACGAGGTCGGACTTGGTGATCGCCACGAGGCCGCGCCGGATCCCGAGGAGCCGGACGATATGGAAATGCTCGACGGTCTGCGGCATCACGCCGTCGTCCGCGGCCACGACGAGCAGGACGACGTCGATGCCCGTCGCGCCCGCGACCATGTTATGGATGAACCGTTCGTGGCCCGGCACGTCCACGATCCCGACCCGTCGCCCGTCCGGCATCGCGCAGGTCGCGAAGCCGAGGTCGATGGTCATGCCGCGCGCCTTTTCCTCGGGCAGGCGGTCCGTGTCGCAGCCCGTCAGCATTTTTACGAGCGCGGTCTTGCCGTGGTCGATGTGCCCGGCCGTGCCGACGGTGACGTGGATGACGGACGCGGAGGTCACGGGAGAATGGACTCGACGGCCCGCACGACATCGGCGGATTCGCCGGGCAGGATGGTGCGGACGTCCAGCAGCACGCGGTCGTCGCGGATGCGGCCGATCACCGGCGGGTCGGCGCGGCGCAGGGCGCGGGCCAATTGCTCGGCGGACAGGCCGGGGGCTTGCAAGGCCACGGCGAAGGTGGGCAGGGGAGAGGTCGGCAGCGCGCCGCCGCCGAGCTTGGATTCGTCCTCGACCACGGCGGCCTGCCAGTCCGGTTGGCGCTTGACGATCCCGTCCCGCAATTCCTCCGCCGCTCGCCGGAGTTCGTCCGGTTTCCGGGCCAGCATGAAGTAGGTCGGGTGCCGCTCCTCGAGGCGGTCCGGTTCCAGGAACAGGCGCAGGGCGTATTCCAGGGCGGCCAGCCGCAGCTTGTCCACGCGGAACGCGCGGTAGAGCGGGTGCTTGCGCACGGCGGTGACGAGGTCCGCGCGGCCGACGATGGCGCCGCCCTGCGGGCCGCCGAGGAGCTTGTCCGTGCTGAACAGCACGAGGTCCGCGCCGTCGCGGAAGCCGTCCTGCACGGTCGGCTCGCCCTCTAGCCCGTATTTCCGGAGGTCCACGAGGTTGCCGCTGCCGAGGTCGAAGACCACGGGCACGTTCCGCGCCCGGCCGAGGCCCGCGATCTCGCGCAGGGCGGTTTCGGCGACGAAGCCCTCCACGCGGTAGTTGCTGGGATGGACCTTGAGCAGCAGGCCGGTGCGGGGACCGAGGGCGGCCTCGTAGTCGCGGAGGTGGGTCTTGTTCGTCGTGCCGACCTCGCGCATCACCGCGCCGCTCTCGGCCATGATGTCGGGCAGGCGGAACGAACCGCCGATCTCGATCAGCTCGCCGCGCGAGACGATCGCCTCGCGCCCGCGCGCGAGCGCGGCGAGAACGAGCAGGGTCGCGGCGGCGTTATTGTTGACCACGGCGGCGTCCTCGGCGCCGGTGACGCGCCGGAAGAGGTCGAGCACCACGGCCTCGCGGCGCGTCCGCTCGCCGGTCTCGAGGTCCATCTGGACGTTGCAGTTGCCGACGGCCTCGGCGAGGGCGGCGAGCGTGTCGCCGGGCAGCACGGCGCGGCCGAGGCCGGTATGGAGGACGATGCCGGTGGCGTTGACGACGCGCTTCAGGTTCGGCCGATCCGCCGCGAGCAGGCTGGCCGCGGCTTCCGCCAGGCTGTCCGTGTCGAAATGGGCGGAAAGGCCGCCACGGATCGCCTGGCGTGTAGCCTCGACGGCGGCGCGGACAGCGCCGGCCACCCGCGCGCGGCCGTGCTGCTCCGCCAGGGCGCGCGCCCGGTCCGTGTTCAGCACGGCCTCCACCGAGGGAAGGGCGCGAAGGGGCGAACCGTCGCGGGCATCCTTGTTCATAGGCCCAAGCTGCCAAAAGCGCCGCCGGGAGGGCAACCTAATTCCGGCTTCGCTTTCATGCCCGGGCATGGCAGGATGTCCGCGCGGGATCGGGAGGATGGGATGAAAGACGTTTTATTGTGCCTGGCGGCCTTCCTGCTGCTGACGTGGGTGATCTACCTCAAGGCGGAGATCGTCAAGCTGCTGCAGCAGAACGAGAAGATGGCGGCGATGCTCAAACTGAAACTCGAGAAGGACAAGGCCGGCATGGAGGTCGGCGGCGACGGTCAGGTGATCGGGAAAAAACCGGTTTGGATGAAATAATCGGGGTTCGCCGGGTATATTCTTGTCATGCGATACGCCTTTCTTGGTTTCCTGGCCGCCGCGGCCGCGGCCGACACCACGGCGCCCGTGATTCTGACGTGGTCGGAGGATCCGCAGACCACGGTTACCGTTTTCTGGCAGCGGAACGATCCCGGCCGCGGCACGGTCCGGTACGGCCTGACCAGCCACTACACGGATTCCGTCTGCGACGCGGGCGGCGCGCGCCGGCACCGGATCACGCTGCAGGGCCTCGAACCGGGCACGGTCTATCACTACGAGGCGTCATCCACGGACGGTTTTGCCGCCGGCGACCGTACGTTCCGGACCGCGCCCGGGCCGACCGGCTCGCTGAATCTGGTCGTGTACGGCGACCTGCAGGGCGGCGCGGATGAGGGGGCGTGCCGCGGCGTGGCGGCGCAGGTCGCGGCGTGGGCGCCGGACCTGGTGATCCACATGGGCGACTTGTCGGACGAGGAGTACGGGGGCGCCGGGTACGCGACCTGGTCTGCTTTGTTCAACACGGTGACCGATGTGTTCGACCGGGCCGTGTTCATGCCGGCGCCGGGCAACCACGATTATCCGGAAAGCGGAAGCTCGCTGTTCTGGCAGTTATTCAGCCTGCCCCATCGCGACGTCCCCGGGGGGCCGTATTCCTTCCGCGCGGGCCCCGTGCATTTCACGGTGCTGAACTCGGACGCGGACATGGCGGGGCAGACGAACTGGCTCATGCGCGACCTGCAGGCGGCGGCGTTCGACACGAACGTGACGTGGCTCGTGCCGTACTTTCACCGGCCGCCGTACTCGTGGGGCGAGCGCGAGGGCGACGAGGAGGTCAAGACCAACTGGTGCCGCCTGTTTGCGATGTACGGGGCGGACGTGGTCTTCAGCGGGCACAGCCACAACTACCAGCGCACCGTGCCCATCCGCGGCGTGACGTACGCGATCGTCGGGGGCGGCGGCGCCTCGCTCTACGATTCCGACTTCACGCCCGGCAGCCACGAGTACGCCACGACGTGCTACCACTTCGTGGACCTGCGGATCACCGGCTCGGTCATGCGCTACCGCGCGATTCGCAGTGACGGCCTGGTGTTCGAGGATCTTGCCTTCACCAACGCCCGGCGCAAGGTGCGCGTGGAGCCCGCCTTTCCCGAGCGGGGCGGGACGGCGAAGATCCTCTACGACGCCGCGCAGGGCCCGCTGTTCTACTCCTCGCCCGTGTGGATTCACCTCGGGGTGGACGCGTTCGGCAGCGCCCTCGTGGACACCTCGATGACCTGGAACGCGGCCAGCGGCCTCTGGGAGCACACGGTCACTGTGCCCGCCGCCACCTCGAACCGGATCGCCTTCGTGTTCCACGACGCGGCGGCCACGAACTGGGACAACAACTACGACTACAACTGGCAGGCGCTGCTGGACGACATGCCGTACGAGGCGCCGACCTCCCCGCCGCCGCGGATCGTCGCGGCCGGAACCCCCGCGATCACCGGCGATCCCGCCGGGCAGAACAACATCGGGGATGCTTTCGACTTCGGCACGAACGGCGGGCCGCTGGAGGTTCGGGACGGTTCGGGGTTCGGCGACTTCGGGCGGCTCTATTTCAACCACGACAGCTCGAACCTGTACGTCGGCGGGATCGGCGCCGACCTGGGCGGGTCGAACAACGTGTTCGTCCTCTTCCTGGGCCTGGACACGCTGACGGACAACGCGGAGAACCTGTGGCACAAGGCCGGTCCGCCGCAGGCCCTCGACCAGATGCACAACGTCGGGTTCGTCGAGCCGATGGACCTGGCCATGGTCTTCGGAGATGAGTACGGCGACGGGCCGGCTTTCACGAATTTCACATACGGCGGCTATGATTTCGGACAGGGCCTTTACTACATCGGCACCAACACCGCCGCCTTTGTTCCCGTGCCCAACGCCCGGCTGTCGCAGTTCGACGGCACGGGCACGACGGCCTGCGTCAGCGCCGACGATGACGGGGACCGGCGCACGGATCGATGGGAGGCCTCGCTGCCCTGGTCGGCGCTCAACGCGTCCGGGGGGGCGACCTCGCTGACCTGGCTCCTGGTTTCGGGCGTGATCGCCTCCGGCTCCACCAACGGGAACAACCGCTACCTCTCCGCCTCCCACATCGCGGCGAGGGGCTACGGGACAGAGGATGAGTACGGGAACTTCGGCTATGGCTTTGTGACCCTGGAGCCGGTCAAGATCGCGCTGGAGCACGGCGACGAGGACGGCGACGGGATGAACAACCGCGCGGAATCCGTCGCCGGAACCCGGCTGGACGACGCCGCATCCCTGCTCCAGGCCCGGGCGGAGGAGGCCGCCGCGGACCGGCTCGTTCTCCGGTGGAGCAGCGAGTCGAACCGGACGTACGCCCTGCTCGGCGCCACGAACTTGCTTTCAGGCTTCAGCGAACTTACCAACAACCTCCCCGCCACGCCGCCCTCGAACTCGCACACGACAAACATCAGTTCCGCGCAAAGCGGGTTCTATCGGGTAGAAGTGAAGCATTGAGCATTTTGTCATCCTGATCGCAGCGAAGGATCTCTTGAGGCGCACGGTGGTCGGCATTGAAAGCCGGGTCGTGGGCGGCAGAGGAGATGCCTCGCTTCGCTCGGAATGACAGACGGGTAATGACCGGCTGGCCTACGGTTCCAGCCGGATCCGATAAAACCGGCCGGCGACCCCTTCGACGGCATCCGTGACGGTATTGAGCGGCGGATCCGCAGGGAGGTTGGTGAAGGGCGTATCCGTGAAGCCCTCGAACAGGTTGGTGGAGTGCTGGACGCGGTACCGTTGCCCGGTCGCGCTGGACCAGGACAGGAGGAACGCGCCCGGGGCCGGACCGTGGCGGGGCCCCGAGAGCCCGAGGTAGGAGCCGCCGTCGTTCGGGTTCGTGCCGGCAAGCAACTCGGACTCGTCCGGCATTCCGTCTTCGTCGGTGTCCCAGGCCGCGAGGACGGCCTCGTAGGCGCCCCGGTCCGCGACGAGGTGCAGGATGCGCGGCCGCCCGTCCAGTTCCAGCGCGCCTGCCATCCAGGCCCGGTTCGTCCCGGCGTCGATGCAGGGAGAGGCGTCGCCCAGCCGGAAAGCGCCCGAGGCGGCGTCCGCGAAAGCGGGATTCGACGCCCCGTTGCCGGCGCCGGCGACGGCGGGCCCCGTGGTGCAGTACCGAACGTCCTGGCCGGACCCGAACAGGACGATGTTCGAGCCCGAGGAGGCGCTGTTGGCCCAGGCGATGGAGTTGAGCAGGACTGCGCCGCCGTTGAGGTAGACGCCGCCGGCCTCCGCGCCCGAGTTCCTCGCGAACGTGCAGCTCTCGACGACCGGCGCCCCGGAGTCGGTGTAGGTGTACACGCCTCCGCCGCGCTCGCCGGCGCTGTTGCCGTAGGCCAGGCAGTTCCGGAGTTCGCCGCCGTTGATCAGCGCCGCGCCGCCTCCGCTCTTTTCCGTCGTGTTGCTGTGAAGAATGCAGTTCATCAGCACGCCGCCGCCTTCCAGGCGCGCGCCGCCGCCGCTGTTCCCGCCGCCAGCTCCCCGGCGAATCGTAAAGCCCTCGACCACCGCTTCCGCGTGCGTCACGTAGAGAACGCGCGTCGCGTTGCCGCCGTCCAGGATCGCGCCGGCCGGGCCGTTCGTGCTGCGGAGGGTCAGCGCCTTGGCGATGCTGACCTGCGCGGCCAGCGCATACGTCGCTTCGGTCACCAGCACGGTGGCCCCCGCGGGCGCGTAATCCACCGCGGCCTGGATGCTGGTGGCGGCTGTGCCCCACGTCGTGTACGGCGGCGTATGGCTGCCGGCCGGGGACACGTAGTACGCGGCCGGCGCATCCGCCGCGAACTGCGCGGTCAGCGACACGGGCGCGGCGACGGTCACGGAGATCGAAGTGGACAGCGACCCGCCCGCCGTGATCGCATTCGTGTCGCCGGCCCACTGCGCGAACCGGTACCCGTTGCTGGGCGAGGCCTGCAGCGCCACGACCGCGCCGGGCTCGGCCCAGCCGCCCTCCGGCTCGACCCGGCCACCGCCGCCCGACGTGACGGTCAGCATGTAATTCGTGGTCCAGCGCCAGGTGAGCGCGGCGTCGTTGGTCGCGGTCATCGTCATCCAGTTCGTGCCGCCGGCTTCCGGGCTGTGGCCGGTCATCACCCAGCCCGCGCAGGCGTAGCGCGCGCCGCCCTGGATGTCCGGCGTGGTGACGCTGTTGGTCATGATCTGGCCGGCGGCGACCAGGTGCGCCCCCGACGCCGGAGAGGCGGTCCCGTGGTCGGTCCGGATCGTTAACGTGAAGTTCGTCCCGCTGGACTCGTGGCTGCCGGGCGTGGGCGAGGCGGCGGACCAGCTTGCGGCGTCCGCACCCCACAGGGCGGGGGAGCCGCGCGTCAGCGACGAGCCACCGCCGTCCGCGCCCGCCGGCCACGGCGCGTCGTCGTCGTAGGCGATCACATCTTCGATCAGCATCGGATAGTACGTGGGCTCGCCCGGGGGCGGGTCGTCCGGCCGCATCAGCCGCACGTCCTCCCCGCCGTTGTCCAGCGCGCCCGAGTACGCGCCGGCGAGCGGGACGGACGTCGAGATCCCGTAGACCGCCCGGAAGTCCGCGAGCAGCGCGCTGTTCGAGGGCGCGGCCGGATTGAACGGCAGCACGACCAGGGCCGACTGGGCCCCGATGGCCGTGCCGGTCGGGAACGGGAACGTGACGCCTGTGTCGAGTTGCCAGCGGGTCAGGTCCACGACCTGGGACAGGGGATTGTAGATTTCCACGAACTCCAGGTGGTTGCTGCCGTTAGGCGGGTTGTACATGACCTCGCTGATCAGCAGCGGGCCGACGCGCGGGCCGCTGTTGGCCTCGCCGAGGGTCCGGCTGGCCATCGGGTACAGGCTGCCCGAACCGTTCGGCCAGCGCCCGAACGATTCCCCGTTGGCCGCCGCGCCGAACTCGGGGTGGTCCACGAACCGCTGCAGGTTCCCCGCGGCGTCCGCCTGCATCAGGTAGACGTCGTCCCCGTGCGCACCGTCCAGCGCGAAGTCGTTGGTGTCCACGCCGCCCGACGTGTTGAAGTGGTTGGTTTCGTCGAACGCGATGTACGCGCCCGCGGCCAGCACCGTGCCGTCCGGGATCTGGTACTTCGTGTACCGGTCGCTGGTGTCGGTCAGGTACCACCCGCCGATGTCGATCGCGCTCTCGGTCGTGTTGACCAGCTCGATCGCGTCGCACAGCGGCGGGTCGGTGTGGGTCAGCACCTCGTTGACGACGACCCGGTTGTCCGGCCCGAGCCCCGCCGCGCCCGGCGAGCCTCCGTACTCCGAGCTCGACCGCCAGTTGAACGGATCGTCGTAGCTCGCTGCCGGGTCGAGCACCTCCAGGCTGCTGCCCTTGCCGTCCGCGCGGCCCGGCCAGTCCCCGCTGTCGTCGTACGTGAAGGCCTTGAAGACCTGCCCGGCCGCGTTGAGCAGTTGCAGGGCCTCGCCCCCGTTGCTCAAGTTGCCGCTGTACTGGCCGATGACCTGGATGGCCGCGTTGGTGTAGCGGACGCGGAAGGAGTTGCTGTGCGACGTGATCACGGCGTACTCGCCCGCGCCCAGCGTGAAGGCCGGGAACGTGAACGTGATGCCGGCGGTGAACCGGTAGCCTTCGAGCGCCAGCGGAGTGCTGCCGGCGTTGTGCAATTCGAGGAATTCCAGGTTCTGGTCGTCGGTCACCCCCGCGGCGATCTCCACGGCGGTCCGGGCGTAGGGATTGTAGTTCAGCTCCGTGATGACGAGGGCCGCCGCGGCGTTGGTGACGGTCAGGGTCAGCGCGTAGTTCGTGCCGCCGAAGGGATGGAAGGTTGCTTGGCCCGTGTTGTCCGACGCCCGCAGGATATAGCGCAGCGAGCCGTTGGTCGTGAACGCGGGGAGCGCCGCGGACCACAGGTCCGCGCCCCGGTTCGTCAGCGCCGCCTCGTTGGTCGGCCCGCCGTTGAAAGAGTAAACGAACTGAACTGACGCCACCGCCACGTCGTCCGTCACGCGCGCCGAGACCGTGAAGGCGTCGTTGACGAACGGGGGATCGGGGTCCAAGGCGAAGCCGGAGATGATCGGCCCGATGTTTTGCAGGTCGAGCTGGGCCAGGGCGTTGGTCTGCCGGATGCCGATGAATTCCGTGATGCCGTAGTTGTTGGGCACGCCGGCGTAGGGCTGCGCATAGTCGAAAGAATAGAAAAAATGGTCGTAGGTCCAATAGGGCCAGTCCCCGGCGTACCGGTCGCGCTCGCGGTCCTTCATGTTGCTGACGCCGCCCGAGAGGATCGGCAGGGCCGCGACGAGGTTGGATCGCGTGGCATACAGCGCCGGGTTCAGGCGGGCGTTGGAGTACACGGAATCCAGCATCTGCTTCATGTAGAACGAGTAGCGGTTCCGGAACTCCGGCACGTCCATGATTTTGGCCGCCAGCGGCGCGCCGTTGGGATTGCCGTCGCCCCAGCCATAGGGCGAGCGGGATTCCCAGTCGAGATCAATCCAGTCGATGCCGAAGCTGTTGTCGAAATCGTAGGGGAGGAACTGCCAGCGGCCCGAGAGGGGGTCGTGGAAGAGATGGTAGTTGTTGGCGTTGGCCCAGTAGTTGTCCCAGTTGCCGCAGAGCACGTCGATCGCCATGCGCTTCAGGAAGCCGTCCACGTCGAACGCCTGCATGATCGCGTTGGGAAAGTCGTTGCTGGGCGTCTGGTCGATCAGCGCGATGAACTCCGCGAGGTCATCGTAAGATGAGTCGCCTCCGCCGTCGTGCTTCAGCTCGTAGGTCGTGCCGTCCCCGATATAGGAGCTGCCCGTCGGCCCGCGGTAGGAGAGGTTCGCCGGCCACTGGCGGTAGTTGCACTTGTAAAGGTTGCCCGCGCTGCTGCCGAAGCGCGACTTGACGAACACATCGTCCACCGCCTCGGTATTGTTGCGCAGCGCGTCGAAGAAGGCGCCGCCGGGATAGTAGGCGCCGCGATCCCAGTTCGGACCGTGCACCACGAGGGCCACGTGGTTCGCGTACGACGTCGGCAGGCCGGCCGTGTTGCCGAGGTCGTTCATGAGTTTCGGCCGGGCCGTGGACGGGTCGTTGGCGTCGGAGTTCCAGTACAGGCGCTCCATGCCGAACAGCCTCTGGCCGGGCACGAAGGCGTTGAGCGCGATGTTGAACGAGCGCGGCTGTTTCTCGCGGCTCGTGTTGCCGCGGCAGCGGATGCCGACGTTGCTGACCGTGACGTCGATGTCCCCGTGGCGGACGCGCAGCGTGATGGAGCGATAGGTTTCGTTCCACGGATCGTACATCAGCGTGTCCCAGTCCGACTGCGAGATCGTGATGTCCGCCCGCAGCGCCGAGTCGTCGCAGTAGAGCGGGTGGGGGCCCGGCCGGCAGGTGTTGGCCGCGCCGGGCGTGCGCCGGATCAGGTAGCCTGCGCGGCCCGCCCACAGCGAGGCGTTTGAGCCGGAGGTCTGCCAGCCGTAGGATACGTCCGGGTACTGGGAGGGGAAGGCTGGGGCGTACTGGCTGATCACGTTCGTGCCCGTCGCGTCCACGAGGGCCAGGTACTCGCCGTCCGCGGAGAGCCTGAAGCTCGTGTGCAGGTTCGGGCTCGTCCGGTCCTTCTCCGAGGCGAAGACCACGAGATAGGCCCCCGCCGCCAGATTGGTCGGGGGGAACGCCCACTTGGCCGGCTGGTTTGTATCGTCCGTCAGGGACCAGCCGCCGAGGTCCACGTCCGCCGGTCCGGAATTGTAAATCTCGATCCAGTCCGAGTAATCCCCGTCCTCGTCCAGGAGTGCCGCCTGGTTGTCCGCCATGAACTCGCTGATCCGCACGGCGGCGCGCGCCGGCAGCCGGGCCGCCAGCGTGAAGAGGCAAACGAAGGCGAGCGTAAGGCGCGCGGATAGCGGTTTCATATCGACAACATACGTGCGGGCCCTCGCCGGGTAAAGCCCTTTACCTGCCGTCGCCTCTGTTGTATACGTACGCGTGGGAGTGGTTCATCGTTGCGGACGGGAAAGGGGCTATGGGGTATGAAAAAATACGCAATTCTCGGTGTCACACTGGCCCTGCTTCTCGGGGAACCGGCAGGGGCCACTCTGATCGCCGGGGACATCGCCGTCATTGCCTATCGCTCGGACAATCCCGACGCTTTTGCCTGGGTGGCGCTGACGGATATCGCGGCCGGCACGGTCGTGAATTTCACCGATTCGTCCGTCAGCAATAACCTGTTCCGCTGGACCGAGCATCTGGACGGAGGCGGGCCTCTGACTTGGAGCCACGGCGATAACGTGGCCGCCGGGACGGTCATCAGTTTCCATACCAACACGTCCACGTGGAGCCTGGGAACCCTCGGGGGATCTCTGCTGGGGTTGAGCAACGACGGCGACCAGATCTTCGCGTACACGGGCGTCATCACGGACCTGGGTGGCGGCGATGCGCACCGCGGGGATCCCTCCGGTGCCGTGCTGTTGTACGGCCTAGATTTCGCCAACGGCGGCTGGCTGACCTCCGGGGCCAGCAGTGCGGGGGAGAGCTATGTGCCCGCCGGTATTTCGGGCGTGAGCGCGGTTTACATCGGCAACTTTGACAACGGATACTACAATGGCATCGTTGCAGGGACGCCGGACGCCCTGCGCGCCGCCATAGCGGATTCGGCGAACTGGGTGTTGAGCAATACCGCCCAGGATCCGGCGACTTGGAAGGCGGACGGCGCCACCTTCACCGTTATTCCCGAACCCGGCTCCCTGCCGTTGCTGGGCTTGGCTCTTCTGCTGATCCGCCGCCGTCTGCGGAGACATGCCCAATAAGGGTAAACGGGCCCGTCCAGTCCAGCGTCACCGGCGCGATGCGGCCCAGCCGGTCTCCGTCGCCCTCGAAGAACACGAGCTTGTTTTGCGGCGTGCGGCCGCGCCAGCGGCCGTTCTTCGCCTGCTCTTCCGCCAGGACTTCCACGGTCCGGCCCAGTAACGCGGCGTTTTTCTCCGCCTGGATTTCGGTCTGACGGTCCTCCAGCATTTGCCACCGCCGCTGCTTTTCCCCCGGCGGCACGTCGTCGTTCAGCGTCCGGGCCGCCGCGGTGCCCGGCCGCACGGAGTACTGCGCGATGTGCGCGACGTCCAGCCGCAGTTCGTCGAGCAGCCGGTACGAATCCATGAACTGCGCCTCGGTCTCGCCCGGGAATCCGACGATGATGTCCGTCAGCACGGCGGCGTCGGGGATCGTTTCGCGGATCCGGCCGACCAGCCGCCGGTAGTCGTCCGCCGTGTACCCGCGCTTCATCCGGGCGAGGATTTCGTCGTTGCCCGACTGGAAGGGCACCTCGATGTAAGGACAGACTTTTGGCAGGCGCGCCACGGCGTCGAGAAGCCGGTCGGTCAGCCAGTTGGGGTGGCTGGTCAGGAACCGCACGCGCAGGATCTCGGGGATCGCGCTGATCTGTTCCAGCAGGCCGGCGAGGTCCGGCTTCCCGTCCAGGTCGAGCCCGTACCGGTCCACGATCTGGCCGAGCAGCGTGATTTCCCGCACGCCCTGGTCCGCCAGGCGGCGCGCCTCCCGCAGGATGTCGGCGGGCGGGCGGCTCCGCTCGCGCCCGCGCCGGCCGGGGATGACGCAGAACGTGCAGCCGTGCGAGCAGCCGAGCACGGCGGGCACGTAGGCCGTGACCGCCCGCGCCTGCTGCGAAGCCGGCAGAACGGGCTCGCCGTCCTGCATCGCGTCGCGCTCCGCGCGGCGGGTCTTCCCGTGCGCGGCCTCGACGTGGTCGAGCAGGGGCGCGGCGTCCGACGGCGGGGCGAAGACGTCCACCCACGGGAAGCGCTGCTTCAGCTCGGGCAGTTCGCGGGGCGAAACCATGCAGCCCATGAGCGCGATGACCGTGTCGGGTTTTTTACGCTTGAGCGCCTTGAGCGGGTGGAGCCGACGCACGGCGCGGTCCTCCGCCTGCTGCCGGACCACGCAGGTGTTGAGCACGACGAGAGACGCCTCTTCCGCGTGCCGGGCGGGCGCGTAGCCGAGCGCCTCGAGCTGCGCGGCGACCTTGCGGGAGTCGGCCTCGTTCATCTGGCAGCCGATCGTCCAGATATGGTACGTGCGATCCATTATCGGAAACCACGGATGGCACGGATAACACGGATGGGAACGGGAATCAAACATCCGCGGAAGGCGTTGGTCTTCGCGGTCAAATGTCGAAATGGAGAGCGGCCGCGCGCTCGCTCTGTTCGTCCAGCCGGGCGAGCTCGCGGAGAGAAACGGAATCGAAAACCTCCGACATCGCGGTCTCCGCCCGGCCCCACAGGGTGGTCAGGACATCCCGGGTCGCCTCGGCGGATTTGCGCGGCGTGAACATCGGCCCCTCGAACAGGCGAATGATGTCCCCGGCGGAGATCTTGCCGGCCGGCCGGGCCAGGAGGTAGCCGCCTTCCTTCCCGCGCACCGACCGGGTGAAGCCGTTCTGCTTGAGGGTCAGCAGGATGGATTCCAGGAAACGGACGGGGATGTGCCGCGCCCGCGCGATCTCCGCGATCGTGGCCAGTCCCTTGCCCTCCTTCCGGGCCAGTTCCACCATGGCCCGGAGCGCGTACTGACAGCGATTAGATACCATGTTTTTCATTATACACTAAAACGGTCGATTATCCAGTCAGGCCGAACATGTAAAAAAACGGGGGGCCCGCGCTTGGCGCAGGTCCCCCGGGGTGGACGGACGGCTAGAACTTGTATTGCATCAGCAGGGCGTCGCCCATGCCCTTGTACACGGCACCGTCATAGGGCCCTTCCGAGCGGCCGGCGGTGTACAGCACATTCGCCCTGGCGGCTACGGCCTTGGGCTCGGACTTCCATTCGCTGTTCGCGAAGATATTGTCCCGCCACGAGAGCGCGCCGGCCGTTGTGTAGCTGATCAGGTACATGGACGGATGGCCAGAGAATCCGCCAATGGGAGGGATGTCCTTGGCGCCGATCATGAGGTTGCCGTTCAGCATGCAGATGGACGCGCCTTCGTTGTTCTCCTCGGATCCGAACAGCCGAGTCCACTGCCAGTCGAGGGCGGCGTTGTATTTCTGCGCGAATCCCTTGGTCTTCAGCATGGCGGGATTGTTCTGTCCGTCCCAGTTGAGCCCGCGCATGTAACCGGTGAGGTAGACGTTCTGGGCGCCGTCCAGGGCCAGGTCCGTCGCGATGGCATAGCCGGGGTCGGGCGCCGCGTGCACCACCGAGTCCAGCAGGGCGCCGGCCGGGCTGTACTTGCGGATGAAGACGGACTGGTCGAGCAGGGC
This sequence comes from Kiritimatiellia bacterium, assembly GCA_018001225.1. Lineage (NCBI taxonomy): Bacteria > Pseudomonadati > Kiritimatiellota > Kiritimatiellia > Kiritimatiellia bacterium. The sequence continues at coordinate 30,967 of JAGNIJ010000009.1, forward strand.
GCCGGTCGGGCCCGCCAGCCACGTGTTGCCGGCGCCGTCCGCGACGATGGAGTAAGCCCGGTCGAAGTCCGGCGTGCCCCAGAAGCGTGTCCACTGCCAGGCGCCCGCCGGGTTGTACTTCATCACCACCATGTCCGCGTTGCCTTGGAACGGCTGGCCGTCGAAGGCGGCCTTGGCATCCCCGCCGATGTAGACGTTTCCGGCGTTGTCGCAGGCGATCTTGTTCCCGGCGTCCGCGTCGGCGCTGCCCCGGATGCGCGTCCACTTCCAGTTCCCGTTCGTGTCGTACTTGATCACGAAGATATCGCCGACGACCAGGGCTCCGTCCGGATTATTGTTCGGCTGGCCGTCCAGCTGCTCCTTGGTCATGCCCGTGACGTACACGTTGCCGGCGCCGTCCACGGCGAGGCCCCCGCCGAAGGTCCGGTCACTGCCCTTGGCCTTGGCCCACAGCAGATTCCCGTCGGCGTTGAACTTGCAAACCGCGATGGAGAAGAAGAGATTGACGCCGTCTGTCTTGCCGAGTTGGCACAAGGTGTACACGTTGCCGGCGGCGTCAAGGGCCATGTCCACGAACGTTTCATCGTTCACGCCCCCCGTGAGCTTGGTCCATTTCCACTTCGGATCGAGCGTCACCCAGACCTTGTCCTGGTAGAACTGCTTCGGCCCCTCGACCGTCAGCTTGATGCACCGCTGGTCCACGCGGGCGGCCGCCGGGCCCGCGAGAACGAAGTTCGGGCAGAGATCGCCGTTGGGCTGCGGCACGAGGCTGCTGTTGATCGGGTTCCAGGCCCCCGGGTTCTCGCCGTGGCCCCATTCCAGCCGCCATTTCGTCATCCCCGTGCAAAACGCCTTGCCCTTGAATTGAACGGCGTCGCCCGTCCGGATCCGGAAGTGCCGGTCCAGCGGCGTGCGGATGCGCGCGGCGCCGAATCCGTTGTACTTGACGAGGTTGTTGAGATTGATGCGCCCGTAACCCGTCCGGTAGGACCACGGCCCGCCGTCGGCGCCCTCGGCCGAGGCGCGCAGCAGGGACCGCACCACGTCCACCTCGTAATTCGGGTGCAGCCCGAGGATCAGCGCGGCGGCCCCGGACACGTACGGCGCGGAGGCGGACGTGCCCGCCATGCGGCAGTACTGGCCGCCGATCACGAAGGCGTTCAGGTCGGGCGAATGGACCGCCGAGAGCAGGGAGAGAATATTTTCGGGATTCCAGGGGTCCGGGTCGCCGCCGGGGGCGCAGACGTCCAGCCAGTAGCCCTTGTTGCTGAACTCGCAATGCAGGTCCGCCGGGTCGCTGGCGGCCACGCAGAGCGCGTCCACCTCGCTGCCCGGCGTGTGGTACTTGTCGCACGAATCGTTGCCGGCGGAGCAGACGGCCACCACCTTTTTCTGGTAGGCGACCGCCAGGGCCGAGGTGATGACCTTCAGCTTCTTGTAGTCCCCGACGCTCAAGTTGATTACGCGGGCGTTTTTGTCCACGGCGTAGACGATCGCGGCCGCGGCATCGCTGATCAGGCCCGCGCCCTCCGCGTCGGTGATCGTCAGCGGCAGGATCTTCGCCTGGGGCGCCACGCCGACGATACCGATCGCGTTGTTGCCCCGGGCGGCGATGATCCCCGCGCAGAAGGTCCCGTGCCCGTGGACGTCCATCGTGTCGTTGTTGCCCGCCCGGAAGTTCCAGCCATGGACGTCGTCCACGAACCCGTTGCCGTCGTCGTCCACGTTGTTGCCCGCGATCTCCGCCGCGTTCTGCCAGACCTGCCCGTTCAGTTCCGCGTGGTTGCGGTCCACGCCGGAATCCACGACCGCGACGAGGATGCCCGCGCCGAAGCCCAGGTTCCACGCCAGTTCGGCGTCCAGCTTGTCGCGCTTGAGCGCCCACAGGTCGTCGTAGAGCTGGCCCCAGGTTCCGGCGCTATGGAAGTAGAAGTCGTTGGGGAGCCACTCCGTACGGCACCAGGCGTCGGGCTCGACGGAGAGCACCCCGGCCGTGGCCTCCAGTTTTTCGACGTTCATGGAGGCCGCCGGGTTGGCCAGGCGGATGACGAACGTGTCGTACAGCGCTGCCCGTTCCGGGCTCGAGGCGCGGTCGGCCTTGGGATTGCGGAACGGCGCGCGCAGGCCCGTCGCGCGGATGGCCGCCAGGGCGTTGAGGAACGCCTGTTGTCCCGACCAGGCGGGCCGCGACAGGAGCGCTTTCACCCGTTCGTCAAACTCGGCGGGCGACAGCGCAGGAGTGATCATATCCTGGGCCGCCAGGGCGGCCAGGGCCGGGGACAGCTGAACGATGATACTGGGCGGCGGCTGATCCGTTCTCGGTTTATCGGCCTGCGCCGGGGGCGCGGCGAGCGGGCTACAGCACGAAACGAGCACAAGGATCTTCCAGCATGTTTTTGCGGTCATCATGGGTCCTCCGTTACCTTGTTTCCTTGGCGGCGTGTGGCTTAAACATTTGAGCTGCACTGCTGCATACTCAAGAATCCAAGTCGCGTAAGGGGAAGCTTTCTTCCTGCTGGGTGGAAAAAAAGCCGGGCCGGGTCAAGCCGGCACGACCACGCGCCGGGAGCCGGGCAGCGTAATCACTTCGAGGGCATGATGATAGGCCGTGGAAAGGACGCCCGCTGTGAGGACCTGTTCTGGCGTCCCGTCGGACGCGATGCGGCCCTGGTCGAGGAGGACCAGCCGGCGGCAGAACGCGGCGGCGAGGTTGAGATCGTGCGAGGAGAAAATCACGGTCGTGCCCCGCTCGCGGTTCAGCGCGCGGACCAGGTCCAGGAGCCGCCACGCGTGCGGGATGTCCAGGTGCGCGGTCGGCTCGTCGAGCAGCAGGATCTGCGGCTCCTGCGCCAGGGCGAGGGCCACGAGCGCCCGCTGCCGCTCGCCCGCGCTCAATTCGTCCACGAGTTGCTCGTCCATGCCGTCCAGGTCCGCCTGCCGGAGCGCCGCGCGGATGGCCTCGCGATCGCCGGCGGCGAGACGGCTCCACGCGGCCCCGTAGGGACGCCGGCCGAGCGCGACGAAGTCGTGGACGGTGAAGGCCACGGGGAGGTTCAGCGACTGCGGCACGAAAGCCAGCCGCCGCGCCAGGCTTCGCTTGTCCAGCCGGGACAGGTCGGACTCGCCGAGCCGCAGGTCGCCGCGCATCGCGGGGAGCTCGCCGCTCAACACCCGAAGCAACGTGGTCTTGCCCGCGCCGTTCGGGCCGATGAGCCCGACGAGTTCGCCGGGCGCCACCGACAGGGAAACGTCATGGAGGATTTCCTTCTCGCCGTATCCGGCGGCCAGGGCGCGCGCTTCGAGCTGGAGGGGCGTTATCACGACGAACAAACCGTCAGGTAGGGGCGTCGCGTGCGACGCCCGCGGGCGCCGGCCAGCGGCGCCCCTGCATCGCGTGGTGCAGGCGTCATCTCCACATCTCCTTCTGCTTCCGCCGCAGCAGCAACAGGAAAAACGGCGCGCCGACCAGGGAGGTGATCACCCCGATGGGAACCTCGACGGGATAGAACAACGTTCGCCCAAGCCCGTCGGCGACGACCAGGAACGCCGCGCCGAGCAGGGCCGAGGCGGGGACGAGGCGACGGTGATTGGGTCCGACCAGCGACCGCGCCGCGTGCGGCGCCGTGAGGCCGACGAAGCCGATCAGTCCGCTGACGCACACGGAGGCGGCCGTCAGCAGGGCGGCCAGGGCCAGGAAGACCTTTTTCGCCCGCTCGGCGTTCAACCCCACGTGGCCCGCCATCTCCTCGCCGAGCAACAGGACGTCCAGGTCCCGCGCCAGCAGGATGGCGACACCGAGGGCGGGCAGGATGAGCGCGGCGGACATCACGACCAGCCGCGCATCGAAGACCTGCAAGTCGCCCAGCAGCCACCATAGAACGGCGTGCAGGCCCTCGACGCTCGCCTGCGAAACGAGGAACATCAGGAGGCTTCCGCACAACGAGCCCCAGACCACGCCGGCGAGGATGAGGGTGTGCGGGCCCGTGACCCGTCCCGCCGAGGCCAGCCGCCAGACCACGACCAGGCTGACCAACCCGCCGCCGAAGCCGGCCGCCGGCAGCAACAGGCTGCTGAACGCGAGCCCGCCGAGCAGGATTCCCAGTGCGGTGGTGAGGCCGGAGCCCGCGGAGAGCCCCAGCACGTACGGCTCCGCGAGCGGATTTCGCAGGAGCGCCTGCAGGATCACGCCCGACACCGAGAGTGCCGCGCCCGTGATGGCCCCCAGCGCCACCCGCCAGAGCCGCGCCTCCAGGATGCCCCGCCGCGCCGGCTCGAAGAGGCTGGCCGGGTCGCTCCATCCATGGCCCAGAAAGATGCCCGCCGCCACCAGCAACGGACAGGCGGTCAGGAGAATCAGATAATGGCTTTGTCTTTTCATCCGTCCCAGAAATTCCCGCAGATCACGCGGATAACGCAGATAGGCCCTCTGCGAAAATCTGCGTCATCTGCGGGCCTCTTCCATGAGCCATTCCGCCAGGGCCTCCGCGCCGTCGAGCATACGCGGGCCCGGCCGCAGGAGCCAGTCCGGGTTGATGCCGGCGCACACGCGGCCCTCGCGGACGGCCCGGAGCCGGTTCCAGCCCGGCCGTTGCGCCAGCCGTTCCGCCGCCGCGTTCGTGGTCATGTAGGCGAGCACGATGACGTCCGGATCCTGCTTCAGGATCCATTCCGAGTTCGCGTTCGCGTACGACCGTTCCAGCGCCGCGCCGATATTCCTTCCTCCCGCCAGCGCGACCAGGTCATTCGCGAAGGACTCGCGGCCCGCGGTCATCGGCGGGTCGCTCCAGATTTCGAGGTATACGCGGGGCCTTTCTTTACCCGCCCAAAACGTGTTTACGCGCTGCTCGATCTCCGCACGGCGCGCCGCCATGGTTTCCGCCCATCGGATCCCTGCCTCCGGGTTCCCGAGTTCGCGGGCGATCGCCCGGCCCGCCTCCAGCAGGTCCGTCCAGTTCTCGCACGGCAGGACCAGCGCCCTGATACCTAGACCCTCTAGGTATCCACGGAGGCCCGGCTTTTCGAGGTCGGTGGCCAGCACCAGATCGGGGTGCGCGGCCAGCAGGGCCTCCTGGTTCGGCCGGCCGAAATCGCCCAGCACGGGAAGCGCCCGGGCTTCCGGCGGATAGTCGCAGGCCGAGGAGCGCCCGACGAGGTGATCGCCGAGCCCGAGCGCGAAGACCAGTTCCGTCAGGCTGGGCGCCAGGCTGACCGCCTTGGTCACCGGTGATCCCTCCGCCATGGCCTGACTACGCGTTAGCAGAAAAAGGAGGGCGAAGCAGGTCGCGCGCATGGGAGGTCACCCGTGCCGCGGGGCCTGGAGGAGTTCGTGGGGCCAGAGGCCGAGCTGGGTGAGGACGTTCTTGTGGGTCTCGTTCTCGCGGGCGAGGGCCATGACCGGCGCGGCGAAGTCGCGTTCGACGCGCTCCAGGTCCACCTTGAGCTCGGGCCGGTTCCCGGCGGCCGGGGCCAGCATGCGGCCGGTGGAGCGCAGGACAAACCACAGCAGGTGCAGGACGGCGTAGAGGTGCGCCCGGTGGTCGGCCGGGTCGTCCGGGCCGTCGGCCGTGCCGCGGGGCCCGCCGGGCGCGAACGTGACGGGCCGCGTGTAGAACCGCGCCTGCGTCTGGAGGAAATCGTCGCCGAGCCGGGCAAGGACGAGCCGGATCGAATCGCCGCCCTGCAGGTTCTGGGGCTTGAGCGCGTCGCCGGAGTAGGCGTCCTGGTAGTCCTTGCGCGCGCTTTTCCCCGAGTTGCGGGAGAGCCAGACCACGGCGTTCTGCGGATCGTCCAGCCACTTGCCGATGATCAGCGGGGCCTCGACGAACGGCCGGAGGGACGCCCAGGCGCGGGCGGACTGGTACTCGGTGAGCGCTTCGAACGCGTTCCGCGCCTGCCGCTGCATGACCTGGAGGAAGGGGGCGGGCGTGATCGCGTCGCGGCCCTTGGCGGAGGGCAGCGGCCCGACCAGGGAGGCCCAGCGGGGGAAGAGCCTGTCCAGCGCGTCGAAGGACTCGAGTTCCGCCCGGAACTGGAGCAGGAAGATTTCGCGCTGCTGGTTCAGCGCGGCGCGGTAGCGGAGGAGATCGAAACTGTGGTTCACGGCATGCCCCTGTCCTGTTGATGATTCCGCATCCTAGCGGCCGGCGCGGATTTGTTCGACTCTTTTGTTGACCTTTCGCTCGGAACGGCGAATATTTCCCCCCGTTTGTTCATCGAGGAATAACTATGAATCTGCGGAAAGTGATGTCCCCGGCCACGATCTCCGTGGCGCTGAAGAGCGACACGAAGGAGGGGATCATCGGGGAACTGATGGACCTGCTCATGGCGGCGGGAAAGATCCGGGACCTGAAGGCCCGGAAGGATGCCCTGGCCGTCGTGCTGGAGCGCGAGAAGAAAATGTCCACCGGCATGCAGAACGGCATCGCCATCCCCCACGGGAAGACGGACACGGTGGACTCGCTGGTCGCCGCCATCGGCTTGAAGAAGGAGGGCGTGGATTTCCAGGCCCTGGACGGGCAGCCCTCCCGGATTTTCATCATGACCCTGTCCCCCGACACGCGGACCGGTCCGCACATCCAGTTCCTCGCCGAGATCAGCCGCCAGTTGAGCGACGCCGGCACCCGGGAGCGCGTTCTGAAGGCCGCCACGCCGGAAGAAGTGCTTGACCTGCTCTCGGGCTGAAGGCGGCCATGATGCCGCTCCTCCCAGCCCTGGCCACGATCACCGCGGAGGCCGATCCCGGCGCCGGCATGGAAGGCGCCATGATGCGCCTGGTGCTGCAGTTGGCGGTGATCCTGATCGCCGCGCAGATCGTCGGCCTCTTCTTCCGGCGGGTGCTCCGGCTGCCGGGCGTTCTCGGCGAGCTGATCGCGGGCATGCTGATCGGGCCCTACGCGCTGGGCCAGCTGCCGATCCCCGGGTTCGGCCCGCTCTTTCCCGCCGCCGACACGCCGGTGGCTGTTTCGGTGCCCCTGTACGGCCTCGCGACCATTGCTTCGATCCTGCTGCTTTTCCTGTCCGGGCTGGAGACGGACCTCGCGCTGTTTCTCCGGTATTCGGTGGTGGGCACCGCGGTGGGGATCGGGGGCGTGGTCTTCTCCTTCGTCCTCGGCGCCCAGTGCGGCATCTGGTTCGGCCTGGCGAATTCCTTCATGGACCCGGTGGCCCTGTTCCTCGGCGCCATTTCCACGGCCACGTCGGTCGGGATCACGGCCCGTATCCTCTCGGAGAAAAAGAAAACCGACTCGCCGGAGGGCGTCACCATCCTCGCCGGCGCGGTGTTCGACGACGTGCTGGGCGTGGTGATGCTGGCCATCGTGGTGGGCCTGTCCAAGCTGACGGACCCGGGCGACAAGGCGCCCTGGGGCGACATCGCCCGGATCGCGGTGCACGCCATCGGCTACTGGCTCGGCTTCACGGCCATCGGCCTGCTCTCGGCCCGGCTGATCTCGCGCGTGCTCAAGAAGCTGCATTCGATGTCGAGCATTGTCTCGATCGCCTTCGGCCTGGCGCTGCTCTTCGCGGGCCTGCTGGAAATGGCGGGCCTGGCCATGATCATCGGCGCCTACGTCACGGGCCTGTCCCTGTCGCGCACGGACCTCGCCCACGGCATCCAGGAGCACCTCCGCGGCATGTACGAGGTGCTCGTCCCGGTGTTCTTCTGCGTGATGGGCATGCTGGTGGACTTCTCCGTGATGCGCGGGGTGCTGGTCTTCGGCCTCGTGTACGCGGCCCTCGCGATGGTGGCCAAGCTGGTGGGGTGCGGGCTGCCGGCGTGGCTGCTGTCCTTCAATCTCCGCGGCGCGACGCGCATCGGCATCGGCATGATCCCGCGCGGCGAGGTCGCCCTCGTCATCGCCGGGCTCGGGCTCTCGGCCCACGTGATCAACACCGAGGTCTTCGGCGCGGCGATCCTGATGACCATGCTGACCACGCTCATCGCCCCGCCGCTCTTGAGCGAGTCGTTCGCGGGCGGGTCGGGGCTCAAGGCCCGCATCCGCGCCGGGCAGGACGACACCATCCACACCGTGCCGCTGGAACTCCCGTCGGACGACCTGGCCGAGTTCGTGCTGTCGCGCCTCGTCCGCGGATTCCGGGCCGAGGAGTTCTTCGTCTACCGCCTGGGCGGCGAGATCCAGGCCTACCAGATCCGCAAGGACGACATGCACTTCACCCTGTCCCTGGAGGCCCACCGCGTGCTGCTGACCGCCCCGGCGCGGCATGAGCACGTCGCCCGCTTCATCGTGCTGGAGGAGATCCTGGAATTGCAGGACATGGCCCAGGCCTTCCAGAAACTGCAGGACATCGACACGATGAAAAGCAGCCTCCTCGAAGGCCTGTTCGACGGGGGAAGCTGACTTGGATACCCCGCCGACCCGGCACCGCCGGGGCGCGGATCACCCGTCGCCGATGCCGCCGGACCAGTCCTCGCCCGAGAAGGCCTCTTCCATCTGGACCTGGGTGTCGCGGCGGTACCACCGCTTGTACAGCTTGCCGATCCAGTAGAAGACCAGCAGGGGCAGGGCCACGACGGCCAGCAGGTAGTTCGTCAGCGAGACGAGGTAGTAGGCCGAGTCGCCGAATCCGCCGATCATCCCTTTCGCCCAGGGCATGGTGAAGACGGGCGTCGGCGCGAACACGTTGAGGTTCCACAGGATGATCGCGACCGAGATGTAGTTGACCATCTGGTTCGGGAACGGCGAGGCGGACGTGCACCACCGCAGGCCCATCGTCCGCTGCTTCGTGAACGGCGGGAACAGGTTCGAGCCGAGGTGCCCCGTCTGGTCCACCAGCACGTGGCTCCAGAAGGCGAGGATGGCGATCCAGAACGCCGTCACGGCGAAGCGGTTGGTGAAGAACGCCGGGAGGTCGCCGCGGAACAGGGCCGGCCAGTCCGCGAAGAGCGCGAACCCGATCGGGCCCATCAGCAGGCCGAGGGTCAGGCTATGCGTCCATCGGCGGTGCCACGGGATGAAATCCACGCGCACGCGCCCGTCCTTCTCCGGCACGAACTCGTAGTCGGGCCCGGAGAACACGCCGATCTCCGTGTCCATGTAATAGGTGTTGTTGATCTCGCTCTGGAACGAGGCGACGTGGCTGGTCGGGCCGGGCGGGATCGTGTCGGGCAGGCACGGCAGGTCCCGGGCCAGCGACTCCATGAAGGCCGCGGGGCCGTCCTCCTCGATCTTGCGCCGGCGCGTTGCCTCGCTGGGCAGGCGCTCGCCGCGGGCCATGGACTGGCTCATGGTCTTCAGCGGGCCGATGGTGCAGGTGACCGTCCTGTTCCGGTCGTCGATCTGGACGGCGTAGGCGCGGTAGTGGCTCGGGCCCACGCGGATCGTGTCGAGTTTCAGGCGGATGGGCCGCTTCTTCTCCGCGGCCTCGTCGATCGCCCGGGCGATGGCCTCGGCGGGGAGGCGCGGGTCCAGGTGGTCTTCGGAAAGCCGGATCTGGTGATCGATTTTCCAGAAATAGCGCGCGAACTTGAAATCCAGCGTGTCGCAGAGGATGCCGCAGACCCCGCCGAGCACCATGAGGTAGGCCTTGTCCTCGTACGCGGTGCGGATGGCGAGCGGGAAGCAGGAGGCCGCCGCCACCCCCGTCAGGAAATGCGTGATGCCTTTCATCGCCCTCGCTCCTCGTTCACCGGAACCCGAGCCATTGCGCGACGCGGTGGCCGACGCCGGCCATGTTGAGGCTCACCGGGACCATCAGCACCGCCAGCAGCGGCACGCGCCGCGTGTGCCAGAAATTGGGGACGAGCCCGAGCGCCGTGGAGACCGCCATCAGCACGAGCCCGCGCCAGCCCGTCACGAACCCGACCATGGCCACCAGCAGCAGCGCCGAGAAGCCCGAGATCCAGTGATAGTCCACGCGCCCGGTCGTCCGGGCGCAGAAGCGCGCGAAGCGCGGCAGCAGCCACAGGGTCGCCGCGCCGCTGACGGCGATCACGCCAGACACGGCCAGGTACTGCTCCACCGTCTCGGGCACGAAGAAGAGGCTGATGTTGATCGCCGCGCCGCCGCGGCGCATGTAGACGTCCGGCATGAAGAACAGCACCAGCGCGCCGATGTAGTAGAGGACGCGCGCCGCCCCGCCGCCGACGAGGAACTGCTTGTCGCCGGACGAGCAGGTCGCGTGGGCGCCGATCAGCAGGGCCGGGCCGGGCGTCAGGCCGGGCGTCAGGCTGGAGAAGAGGCCGGCGACCGTGCCGGTCAGCGCGCCGCGCGCCAGGTCGTGCGGCTCCGCGTCCACGCTGCGCGCGAAGTGCTGGGGCGGGATCCGGGTCCGCGTGATGACGGTCATGATCTGGCTCGGCAGCGCGAACAGGCCCATGAACACGGGCATCAGCGACTGGAACGCGCTCTCGACCGGGATGATCGTGTTGTAGAAGACGAACATCCCCAGCACGGCGGCCGCGACGAAGGTGAAGAAGCCCATGCCGAGCTGGACCCAGCCGTCCGCCAGGCGCTGCCGCACGGTCTGGCCCACGCCGTGGTCCTTGGGCCATTCGCCGATCAGGATGAACGCGCAGACCAGGCCGAGGATCCAGTAGACGTGCGGCCGGATCAGCTCGCGCACCAGCCCGATCGGCTTGGTCAGGAACGGGAAGAGCCCGGCGATCAGCACCAGGGCCGCCAGCGCGCCGAAGCCGCTCAAGATCACTGCCTCGTACCCGCGTCCCTCGTAGAGGAAGCGCTCGTGCGGCATGATCATCGAGCGGAAGCTGTCGTCGCACGGCTGGAAGAACTGGCTCGAGACCGTGAAGAGCACCGAGAACCCGACCACCATGCCCAGGATGAAACTCGTCGTCAGCATCGGGTCCAGGGCGTCGAAGAACTCGACGAACGCGAAGGCCAGCATCATCGTGAAGGCGATCACGTTGTAGATGTGCAGGCCGGGAATGAACGAAAAGACCGCGGCCACGGCCACGCCGAGGAGCGCCGTCGGGATGCACAGCAGGAGCGTGTTGAGTTCCATCGGTCAGTCTCCGCCCGTCCCGTCCGCGGGCTCGATGGCCCGGGGATCGCCCCGGGCCGTCTTGATCTCCCAGTAGCCCATCTTCTCGAAGTACACGAACTGCCCGCGCACGGACACTTTCTGCCCGGCCGCGAGCCGGTGGCCGTCGAACCCGAACACCAGGACCGTGTTGGTCTGGCCGGGCTCGCGGATCCGGACGATCGGGTGGGCCGCGGCGGCATCGGCCACCTCGGCCGCCGCCACGAAGATCCAGCGGTTGCTGAAGCGGCCGGGCTCGGCGAGCAACTCGGCGACCGTGGCGGGCAGGTCCTCCCGGGCCTCCCGCGTGCCGTCGGCCGGGCGCGACTTGATCTTGATCATCTGGGCGCTGTTGACGCTGACGAAGCGGTACGAGGAGCCCGCGAACAACGAGCCCGCGATCTCGATCACGTCCCCGCGCCGCGGCGGATCCTGCAGCGCCGCGAAATCGAGGGCCGCCTCGCCCTCCAGCCGTGCGGAAAGGCGTTGGCGGCCGGGCGTGTCCGCGGTCGCCAGGTCCTCCAGTTCAATCCGCACCAGGGGGGCGTTGTAGCGGTCCTGCGTGATGGAGACGTTGACGACCCGCCCGGCCAGGCGGACCCGTTCGAAGTTCATCTCGGCGGTCAGGTCGCGGAAGTCCGCCAGGCGGGGCCGGTAGGTCAGCGCCGCGGTGAAATGGATCGCCGCGATCGCGAGCAGGAGCAGCGCGCCCCGGCCGATCCAGGCCGTCGAGATCCGCGTCCGGAGCGAGGCCGCGCAGCAGCGGCAGACCGTGGCCTCCGCGGGGAGGGGCCGGCCGCAACTGGGGCAGGCGACCTGTTCAGGGTTCGGCATTATCGGCCTTCCATTGCGCTTCGTCCGCCGGCTGCAGGTCCTCCGGCCCGGCCAGCACCAGCTGCCAGGAGGATTGCTTCTGGCTCCGGTATCGCTGCAGGGCGCCGAAGCACGTGACGTATTGGCCCTTGCGCATGAGCTCCTGTGAGCGGTCCGCCGGCCCCGCGCCCCGGGCTTTCATGACATCCTGGGAAATATTCACCGCGAGCCGGTGGCCCCCGTCATCCTCGATCAGCCAGACCAGGTCGTACGAACTGGGGATGCGCGACTGGACGCGGCCGGTGACCTTCAGGCGCGCGCCCTCCTCGAGCCCCTCGCGGAACGCGCGCACGACCTTCCCGAGGGGGGTGGCCTTGTCGGGTCTCTCGCGGACGATCTCGAGGTCTTCCACGGCGCTCAAGATCATGATCTGGCGCCGGGCCTTGTACTGGTAGTTGCCGATCAGCGAGACGCGGTCGCCGAAGACGGGAATCTTGTCCGCCTTGAGCAGGTCCTCCGTCGTGTCGTCGTAGCAGCGGATCCGCATCAACCCGGAACCGTCGTCGACCTCGAACTCCAGGCTGCTGTTGCGCCCCTGGTCGTCGGCGGGGTGGTGGCGCAGGTCGCCGCTGAGGCGCCCCTCGAGGCGGCCCTGCGCGAAGTTCGTCTTGGGGCCCAGGCTGGCGATCCTGACGGTCGGCGAGCCGTACACGCGGCCGAGGTGCGAGAGCAGCACGAGGCCCGCGAGGGTCAGGAACGGCGTGCTGTACTTCAGGAAGCGCACGATCCGCCGCTTGGGGTTGAACTGGCGGCAGAAGGGACACCTCTCCCACGAGCCGATGAATCGCCCGCAGGCCCGGCACGTGGTTTCCGCCGGGTTCTGGCTCATCACCAGCCGGCTGATCTCGGGGTCCAGTTTGATGCCCGCAGCCTACATGCCCCGCGGGGTGCCGACAAGGTTAATCCGGCCATCCGCCCCGGGAGGCGAAAAGCGAAAACGTCATGGCCGTCGGATCCGTATTGTGCTACAGGTGGCCACGCGCAGGACCGATGCGCAGGTACTCATGAGCTGGAGGAAACGACAACGCGGCAGGCTGGAGGTCGGGCTCGTCCGGCTGGCGATGGCCCTCGTCAACCGGCTGCCGCGGTGCGTCATCCTGGGCCTGGCGCGCTTCCTCGGCGCGGCCGGCTTCGTGCTCGCCCGGCCCCTGCGTCGCGTCGGCCTCGCGAACTTGGAGCTCGCCTACGGCGACGCGCTGACCGCCCGCGAAAAACGCCGGCTCCTCAAGCGGTCTTTCCAGGCGTTCGCGCTCGTCACGCTCGACGTCTTCTGGTTCTCGCGCCGCACCGAGGAGCGCATCCGCCGCTGGGTGTCTTTCGAACGGCCGCTTTCGGAGGTGCTGGGCCGCGGCGCGAACGTCTGCCTGACCGGCCACCTCGGCAACTGGGAAATCCTGGGCCTCGCCTGCGCCATCGAAGGGTACCCGCTCGCGAGCGTCGCCATGCCGCTGAAGAATCCCGAGGTGGACCTCCTTTTCAACCGGCTTCGCCAGTCCACCGGACAGACCATCATCCCCCGCGCGGGCGCGGTCCGCGCGCTGCTGCGCCTCCTGCGGGAGGGACGGAACGCGGCCCTGCTGCTCGACCAGAACACCCGGCCGGAGCACGGCGGGCTGTTCGTGGATTTCTTCGGGAGGCCGGCCACCGTGTCGGGCGCCGCCGTCTTCCTGGCCGCGCGCGCGGGCTGCGGGATCGTCTCGGGCTTCTGCCTGCCGGACGGGCGCGGCGGGTACCGCGTGCGCCTGCCCGACGGGCTGGGCGTCCCCCCGCCGCGGCCGGATGACCGGCAGGTCCTCGAATGGACCGCGCGCATCGCGCGCCTCTACGAGGACGAGGTTCGCCGCCGCCCGGAGTGCTGGCTCTGGACCTATAAGCGATGGCGGTTCGTCCGGCCGGGGGATGAGCCGGGCGCTTATCCGTACTACGCCTCGGGGCGGAAATAGCGGCGGCTGGTCGCTCTCCGGCGCCGAAACAGCGGCGAGTCTAGCGGTCCTGCAGCCGGCGCCATGGGCGGAGGGCAAACTGCCATAGCCCCGTCGATTCCGGCAGCCGCAGCGCCAGCGTCAGGATGAAATAGACGGCGACGGCCGCGGCCATCGCGGCGCCGAGCGCCATGATTTCACCGGGCAGCCCGGCGGGCAGGAGCGCGCGCAGCCGGTCGTGCACCGCGGCGGCGCTGAAGCCGCAGGCCGCGGCCGCGGCCGCGACGCCGGCCATGAACCCGATCCAGCCCGGGCTTCCCGGGTGAACCAGCCGGCGGAGATAGATGAACAACTGCGCCCCGTTGATGAACGCGAGCGCGGCCGTCGTGGTCGCCAGCCCCACGTGGCCCCAGCCCAGCACCTTGACCATCAGGAGGTTCAGCCCCAGGTTCACGCCGATGCCCAGCAGGCCCACGCGCAGCGGGATCCTCGGGCGGTCCAGCGCGTAGAAGCACGGCGCCAGCACCTTGATCGCCGCGTAGCCCGTCAGCCCGAACGCGTACGCCCGCAGCGCCAGGGCCGTGGCGGCCGTGTCCGCGGCGGAAAACCGGCCGTGCTGGTAGATGACCCGGATGATCGGCTCGGCCAGCGCGAACAGCCCCACCGCCGCCGGCAGCGTCAGGAACACCGCCAGGCGCAGCGACGAAGTCACGGTCGACCCGAACGCCGCCAGGTCGGACCGCGCGTGGTGCCGCGCCACGGCGGGCAGCGTCACCGTGGCGATGGCAACGCCGAAGACGCCGAGGGGGAACTGCATCAGCCGGAACGCGCAGTTCAGCCATGAGCGCGCCCCGTCGATTTCCGAGGCCAACATGCCGTTGACCAGCACGTTCACCTGCACCGCCGCGCCGGCGATCACGCTCGGCCACATCAGCCGCCAGACCGTGCGGAGCTTCTCGTTGCGGAAATCCAGCCGCCAGCGGAACCGGTAGCCCAGCCGCCAGAGGGCCGGCGCCTGGATCGCCATCTGCGCCACGCCGCCCAGCAGCACGCCCAGGCTCACGCCCCACAGGGCCCGCTCCCCGAAGTGCGGGTGCCGCCAGTCCGGCTGGGGGTCGAAGAGATAGGCCAGGCCGACACCGAGGACGATCGACACGATGTTGAAGACCGTCGAGGCCGACGCGGGCAGGCCGAAGATGTGCCTCGCGTTCAGCGCGCCCATGATCACCGCGGCGATCGACACGAAGAGGATGAACGGGAACAGCACCCGCGTCAACTGCACCGTCAACTCGAACTTGCCCGGGACCTGGTGGAACCCGAAGTTGGTCACGTGCACCAGCAGGGGGCTGGCCGCGATGCCGAGGATGCACACGCCGCCGAGGATCAGGATCACCGACGACAGCAGCAGGCTCAACAGGCCCCAGGCGGATTCGTCGCCCTCCTTCGCGTGGGTCTTGGTGAACGTCGTCGTGAAGGCGACCGACAGCGCGCCCTCGGCGAACAGGTCGCGCATCAGGTTGGGGATCTGGAAGGCCGCGAGGAAGGCGTCGAGGAATTTTCCCGCGCCGAACATCGCGGCAAAAACCAGCTCGCGGACCAGGCCGAAGACCCGCGAGCCGACCACCGCCAGGCCCACGATGCCCGCCGATTTCCGGGTGCCGGTCATGCCGGACCATAGCACGGCCGGAAAACCGCTTTCAATGCCGGCCTGGTCCGAAAACGAAACGCCCGCCGGCCCGGCGTGGCTCAAAGAGGGCGGGAAGATACGGGGGGCCCGGTCGACAGGAGCAGTTGTGCAACCGAGGGGAACAGCGATGAAAACATGTATGGTGGCCGCCCTGGTGAGCCTGGGATGCCTCGCCGCCGCGGCCGAGGATCTTGCCGTGAGAGACGCCGACGAGCTTGCGGCGGCCCTGGCCCGCGCCGAATCCGGCGACCGGGTCCTGGTGAGCCGAGGCCAATACGCGGGCAATTTCACGGTATCGCCGGGCGTTTCGCTGCTCGGGGAGCCCGAGTTCATGCCGGGTGGCGGGATCATGCCCGAGTTGTCCCCCTGGGGCGACACGCCCATTGTCGTGGCGCTGACCGATGCCGGCGAGAAGCACCCGACACAGGTGCGCGGGCTGTTCTTCACCGGCGCCAAGAGGTCCGCCGTCGAGGTGCGGGGCGACGGCGTCGGCTATGTCTGCCACAACATGTTCGAGCAGAACCGCGGCCCGCGGGGCGGCGCGATTTACTCCGAGGCCGACGGGACGATCTACATCCAGACGAACTATTTCAGTTCCAATACGGCGGAGACGGACGGCGGGGCCGTGTACATCGGCGGCACGGCCGGCGTTTCGCTGCGCATGAACGAGTTCCTGCGCAACGGGGCGGGCGCGAGCGGCGGCGGCTTCGCGGTGCGCGGGACCAACCTGGTGGCCTCGGACCGGGATTTCTTCATGGACAACACGGCCGCGCAGGATGGCGGGGGCGTGTCCGTGGTGCTGAATCCGAAACAGGTCATTCTGAATCGGGCCAGCTTGTTTGACGGCCGGGCCGGTCGCGACGGCGGGGCCGTGTCGGCGGACCGGGCCACCGTGATCATCCTCTATGGCTCGTCGAGCGGACACAGGGCCGGCCGGCATGGAGGCTTTCTCTCGGTGATCGGCGGCGCCGCCGGGGTCGGCTCGCACAGTGGCCATTCGGCCACGGCCGCGGAGTGCGGCGGCGGCGTCTACTCGGAGGCTTCCACGCTCTCGTGCCAGGGCAGCGAGTGGATGTCCTGCGCGGCGCGGTTTGGCGGCGGCATGGCGATACGGACGATGCCGGCGGCAGGCACTCCGCCGCTTGTCCAGCGCAACACCTTCAAGCAGAACCGGGCGGTCAAGGACGGCGGGGCGTTGTACCTGGCGGACCTGAAGGAGGCCCGGGTCGAGAACAACGTGCTCTTCATGAACACCGCGGGAATCGGGGACGGAATGGTGCTCGAGCCCGATGCGACGGCGCTCGTGGATCACAACACCATCGCCCACATCGAGTATCGTTCAGGCCAGCCCCTGCCGGTGGCCGAGGCCATACGCGTCCGCGGGGCGGGCAACACCACGCGCGTGGTGAACAACATCATCGCCGGGCACGCCCGCGGCGTCATCGGAGACGCCGGCGGCCGGGTCCAGGTCCTGGGCAACGATTTCTGGCTCACGCTGCTACCCTGGCGCGACGTGCCGAACCCGGCGGGCCTGCTCAACCGGCAGGGCATCAATCCCGTCTTCGTGCAGTTCGATCCGCGGCGGATGATCGGAGACCTGCACCTGCAGCCGAACTCGCCGTGCCGCAACGCGGGCGTCCTGCCGGTCCTCACGACCGTGGACCGCGACGGGCGGCGGCGCGACGCCCAGCCCGACCGCGGCGCCTACGAACTGCCGGCCCTCTGAACGGGGTGGCGGCCTGACTTCAGTTCGGCGCGGCCCCTGCCGCCTTGGGCGGCAGGGGAAGACGTTCATCAACTAACGCGCTACAGCCCCCGAACGTATTCACCCGCGGCGCAAGGCCGCGGGGTCTCCTTGAGCAAGTCAGCCTAAGTCCAAAGTTTCCAAACATTGGAAAAAAACGGCCTGAATTTTCCAATGATTGGAAAACCCGGCCGCGCCGTTTCCAGGCAGGGGAAGACCGGGCCGCGGAGCGGGTCTCGGCGTCTTAGATTTCGGGCTCGCAGGAGCTCGCCCCTCCATGATTCCTGCCACTGGAGGGCGGAGTTCCCGCCTTCGCGCAAGGGCTACGGCGGGCAAGCTTGCGACGCCGTTCGTACCGCCTCTCACCCGTACCTGGTATCACCCGCGGCGCAAGGCCGCGGGGTCTCCTTGAGCAAGTCAGCCCAAGTCCAAAGTTTCCAAACATTGGAAAAAAACGGCCTGAATTTTCCAATGATTGGAAAACCCGGCCGCGCCGTTTCCAGGCAGGGGAAGACCGGGCCGCGGAGCGGGTCTCGACGTCTTCTCCGACCGGAGGTCGCGGGAGGGCGGAACCGTTCCTCCAGCAGCGGCCGACGCGCCGCGTCTTTGCCGACACGCGGCTATGGAATGTATCCTGAATGATGGCTACGTCATGTTCGCGATTCCTTTCATGGCACGGACCGCTCCGTGTCCGGTCCCGGATGTGGCGGCGCGGACGATGAAAAGGCGAAGCGGTGTCCAAGAATAGAAAGGAAGACAGGCGTTCTCATTCCACGAAAAAAGAGGAGAATCTGAAACGGCTTCCGGGCCAAGCGATTGTGACCCCGGCGAAGGTGGCCGGCCGGAAAATGTGACGGAAGAGCTTGACCCGGTATGTATGGAAAATAAAGTAATAGACCGCCTTAATGGGGAACAGGGAGTTTTCAGGAGGAACTCCGGGGTGGGCGGCACGGGAGGTTTTTTCAGGAGGCAAGGGGGCGGAGCGTGTTTGTATTGGGGAGGGCGGGATTGAAGGCGTCGGGGGTGGCGTTGGCGATGCTCGCCGGCTGGGCGGGCATTGTTCACGCGGGTCGCGTGTTCTTCCAGGACTTCACTAATTCCACGGACTGGGCCGCGTATCGCGGCGCGGGATCGAACTGCTTCAACGCCTTCATCGTCAGCAGCGGCGGGAATCCGAGCAACCAGTACCGGATCGTGGACGAGGCGCTGGAGGCCGCGCGCACCAACTACGTCTCCTGGTCGCTATGCCGGCTGACGGACCTGAACGTCAACGGCTACGCGCAGTACGAGATCGAGATGAATATCGTGACGGTCGAACAGGCCGGCGCGGGCGTGATGCACTTTTACTTCGGCGACGGGCTGCACAGCAACGCGAACTCCGAGGTGACCAGCGTGCTGGCCATGAAGTTTTCGATCGAGACGCTGGACGGGAACCGGTTCCGCGCGTACTACGGGAACTGCAGTTCCCGGACGAATTCCGGGACCGTCAAGATGACGGTCATCGTCAATTCCTCGGACGAGCCCCGGGAGTACACCGATCCGCGGGGGCTGATCCAAACCGTCGGCGGCGGGAACGTCGATGCCTGGTGCGGCGACGAGCTGTGGGTGGACGAAATGGGCAAGATCAAGGCCGGCGTCCGGCCGCGGGAATTCAAGATCCATTCGCAGAGCGGTTTTGCGGTGACCCGTTTCCCGTCGTTCACGGTCTATAACCGGCCGCCCGGGGAAGAGGAGATCTACGTCTGGGCGGACAGCGCGGAGGACGGTCCCGGCGAGGAGTGGTCCAACGCCTTCCACACGATCCAGGCCGCGGTGGACGCCGCGCCGACAGGGGCGGTCATTGTCGTGACGAACGGCGTGTACAGCGAGGGCGGCAGGCCGGGCCCTGGCTCGGTCCTGACCAACCGGCTTTGTGCGACCAACGCGATCACCGTGCGCAGCGTCAACGGCGCGTCGAACACCGTCATCGTGGGCGCCGGCCCCTGCGGCCCGGGCGCGGTCCGGGGCGTGTACCTGGGAGGGCGGGCGGCGCTGATCGGCTTTACCGTCCGTGGCGGACACACGCTGACGAACGGGGATCCGGCGCTGGACCAGTCGGGCGGCGGCGTGCTGTGCGAAGCCGGGGCCGTCGTGGAGGATTGCATTCTCTTGGAGAACGCGGCCTGGCAGGACGGCGGGGGAGTCCGGGGCGGCGCGCTGGTAGGGTGCGAACTGACGGGGAATACGGCCGGCGGGACGGGCGGGGGAAGCTATGGCGTGAGCTTGAAGAACTCCGTTCTGCAGTTCAACGAGGCGAAGAACTGGTCCGGGGGCGGCGGCGCGGCGGAAAGCCAACTGACGAATTGTATCGTGCGCGAGAACATTGCCTCCTCGGGCAAGGCGGGCGGGGCCTGGCGCTGCACGCTGGCCGGCTGCGTGGTCAGCGGCAATACCGCCGCCGTCCACGGCGGGGGTGCGAGCGAAAGCGCGCTGCGGAATTGCCTGGTGATCCGGAACCAGGCGGATGAGCGGGGCGGCGGCGCGGCGGCCGGCGACCTGTATTCGTGCATGATCACCGGGAACCTGGCGCTGGTCGGCGGCGGGGCTTGGAACTGCAGCCTGACCAACAGCACGGTCTCCGGCAACGAGGCGGACTATGGCGGCGGTGTGGCCGAATGTTTCGGACTGGGCGCCTGCGTGTTGGCGGGCAATCGCGCGACCTGCGGCGGCGGGGCCTGGAACAGTATACTGACCGACTGCGAATTGGTCGCGAATGCGGTGAGCAACGGCGCCGGCGGCGGGGCGCACGAGAGCGTGCTGAACGCCTGCCGGCTGGACGGCAATCGTTCGGATGGCGCCGGCGGGGGCGCGTACAATTCCTCGCTGGCGGCCTGCGTGCTGAACAGCAACATGGCCGCGTGCGGGGGCGGGGCCGCCACGGGCACGCTTTCCGGGTGCACGATCGTCGGGAATGAGGCGGAGCAGGGAGGAGGGACCTGGTGGGCGAACCTGACCGCCTGCCTTGTGGCGAGCAACTCCGCGGCGGACGGCGGCGGGGTGTACGAGGGTTTGCTGAACGGCTGCCGGGTGGAGCACAACGAGGCGGAAAACGGGGGCGGGGCCTGTCATGGCGTCCTGTTCAACTGCCTGCTGGTGGGCAACCGGGCCACGGGCAGCGGCGGGGGCGGCTGTCACAGCGAGCTTCACAGTTGCACGGTGGTGGGCAACGAGTCGGCCATTGGGGCGGGGCTTTACAACGGCACCGCCGTCAACACGATCCTGTATGTCAATATCTGTCCCGGCGGGCAGGACCATACGAATAGCGTGTTGAGTTACTGCCGGGCCACGCCGCCGGCGGACGGACCCGGCAACATGACGAATGACCCCTGCTTCCTGGCGGCCGCCACCGGCGACTACCGGCTGGCGGCGACGTCCTGCTGCATCGGCAGCGGCGTCGAGGAGAGCTGGATGACCGAGCCGGGTTGCCGCGACATGGCCGGCCTGCCGCGCGTCGTCGGGGAGACGGCGGACCTGGGTGCCCATGAATATCCCTACACCGCTTCCGGCATTTATGCGCCGTGGCTGGAGCAATTCGGGTTGCCGCTGGACGGCTCCGTCGACGGCCAGGATCCGGATGGGGACGGTTATTCCACGTGGCAGGAATGGCGGGCCGGAACCGTGCCCACGAACGGGCTTTCATATTTCCGGTTCGCTTGGAGCGGCGGCGGGCCATCGGACGGCCGCGTGTTGCGCTGGCCCAGCCTGCCCGGCCGCACCTACGCAGTGGAGCGTACGCAGAACTTGATGATCCCCGGGATGGAGCTCATCGCCTCCGGCCTGCCGGGCCTCGAGGGGTTCACGACCTATACGGACACCACGGCGAACGCTGCGCAGCCGTCTTTTTACCGCGTGCAGGTCGAGGAGTAGTCCGGGCGGCGCCCCTTTCTCCTTGCATTCCCCACGGGCGTTGGGGATAAAAATGCCGTGGCCGCATTGACGCCATGAACTGTCCCGCGTGCAAAGCATCCATGGCCATCCTGGAGTACAACGGGGTGGAACTGGATTTCTGTTTTTCCTGCAAGGGCTGCTGGCTGGACGCCGGCGAACTGGGGCTGATCCTCAACGGCACGCCCGACCGGCCCGACGACCTGAAACTGGAGAGCGCTGCCCGCGGGAAGCGGCGCTGCCCGCGTTGCGGGTCGCGCATGCTTGTCGGCCTGGCGCCCGCGACCGGCGTCGAGGTGGATGCCTGCCCAGCCGGGCACGGCGTATGGCTGGACGCCGGCGAACTGGAGCAGGTGGCCCGGTCGCGGGAACCTTCGGAGCGGACCGCGGCCGTGGCCGCGTTCTGCGCGGATGTTTTCGGAAAAGCGAAATAGAAAAGGAGAACACCATGGGCCTCTGGATTGTCATCGGCGTGCTCGTACTGCTGGTCCTCGCGTACATCGGGATGTACAACAGCCTCGTCTCGCTGCGGAACCAGGTGAAGAACGCCTGGTCGCAGATCGACGTGCAGCTCAAGCGCCGCCACGACCTGATCCCCAACCTGATCGAGACGGTGAAGGGGTACGTCAAGCACGAGAAGGAAACGCTGGAGAATATCACCAAGGCCCGCACCAGCGCCATGCAGGCCAGCGGCGCGGCCGCGGCCGGCAAGGCGGAGGGCGAATTGAGCGGGGCCATCAGCAAGCTGATGCTCGTCGTCGAGAACTACCCCG
Organism: Kiritimatiellia bacterium; assembly: GCA_018001225.1. Lineage (NCBI taxonomy): Bacteria > Pseudomonadati > Kiritimatiellota > Kiritimatiellia > Kiritimatiellia bacterium. Next base: position 52,888 of record JAGNIJ010000009.1, read on the forward strand.
AGCTCAAGGCCAACCAGAACTTCCTTGCCCTGCAGGAAGAGCTGTCCTCGACGGAGAACAAGGTGGGCTTCTCGCGGCAGTTCTATAACGACGCCGTCCTGCGCTTCAACACGAAGGTCGAGACCTTCCCGTCGAACATCGTCGCCAACATGTTCGGCTTCAAGCAGGCCGAGTTCTTCGAGATCCAGGTCGCCGCCGAGCGCGAGGCGCCCAAGGTGCAGTTCTAGGAACGGATCCGTAGGGGCGTCGCTTGCGACGCCCTCGGGCGCCGGCGAGCGGCGCCCCTGCAAAGCGTTCTGCCGCCATGTGGGAAACCATCCAGTCGAACAAGCGCAAGTCGGCGGTGCTGATCGTCCTGCTGGCGTCGGTCCTGATCTTCCTGGGCTACGCGATGGGCATGGCGATCGACCCGGCCGCCGGGGTCCTCGGCGCGCTGGGCGCGATGATCATCTGGGTGGTCCTGACGCTGGTCGCGTTTTCCGGGGGCGAGAAGGTCCTGCTCGCCTCGGCCGGCGCGCGGGAGGTGTCGCGGGAGCAGGCGCCGCAGCTCTACAACCTGGTCGAGGAGATGAAAATCGCCTCCGGCCTGCCCGCCATGCCGCGGATTTTCATCATGGACTCCGACGTGCCGAACGCCTTCGCCGTCGGGCTCAAGCCCGAGCGCGCGGCGGTGGCGGTGACGACGGGGCTCATGGCGCGGCTGAACCGGGACGAGCTGCAGGGCGTGATCGCGCACGAGATCGGCCACATCTCCAACCGCGACACCCTGTTCATGACCCTCGCCGGCGTCATGGTCGGCGCGATCGTCATCCTCGCGGACGTGTTCATGCGCAGCCTGTGGTTCCGCGGAGGGAGCCGCCGCTCCTCGTCGTCGAAGGGGGGCGGCCAGGCCCAGGCGATCCTGGCCATCGTGGCGATCATCGTCGCGATCCTCGCGCCGCTGCTGGCGCAGATCCTGTACTTCGCCTGTTCGCGCAAGCGCGAGTACCTGGCCGACGCGTCCGCCGCCCAGTTCACGCGCTATCCCGACGGCCTGGCCTCGGCGCTGGAGAAGATCTCGCAGTTCAAGCCCGGCGCGCTGAAGGTGAACAAGGCCGTTTCGCCGATGTTCATCATCAACCCGCTTGCCGCGGCGGGCGGCGGCGCGTCCCTGTTTAGCACGCACCCGCCGACGGCGGACCGCATCCGCGTCCTGCGCGGGATGGGCAAGAGCGCCTCGCTGGCGGCGTACGAGGAGGCCTTCCGCGCCGCGCACAAGGGCTCCGGCGTCATCGCGTCGCGCGACCTCGGCGCCTCGGTCGAGGCCGCGACCCGGGAGGCCGCGGCGGGGCCCGCGGCCGCCGACCCGGCCGCGCAGTGGCGGTCCGCTCGCGACGTGCTGCACCAGGTCAACCGCTTCCTGGTGCTGCCGTGCGCCTGCGGTCTGAAGATCAAGCTGCCGCCCGACTTCAAGGACGGTTCCGTCACCTGCCCGCGCTGCGGCACGAAGCACGAGGTGCCCGTCGCGGAGCTGGCCGCGGCCTCCATCGCCCTCGACGCGGCCGCCCGGAAATGACCGGCCCGCGCGCCATCCTCCTCCGCGGCGCGCGCCGCCTCGATCCCGTTCGCGGTCTGGATGAGACCGGCGATGTCTTTATCGTGGACGGACGCCTGGCCGAGGTTCCCGCCCAAACGCCGGACGGAACCGAAATCATCGAGGCCCGGGGCCTGGCCGTCGCGCCGGGGTTCATCGACCTGCACGTGCACCTGCGCGAGCCGGGCGGCGAGGACGCCGAGACGATCGAGACCGGCTGCCGCGCCGCCGCGCGCGGCGGGTTCACGGCCGTCGTCGCCATGCCGAACACCCGGCCGCCGCTCGATACGCCCGAACTCGTGGCCGCGCAGATCCGGCGCGCGGCGGAGGTCGGGCTGTGCCGGGTCCTCCCGTCGGCCTGCATTACGAGCGGCCGGGCGGGCGGCGCGCTCGCGCCGCTGGCCGAACTGGCCGCGGCGGGCGCCTGCGCGTTCACGGACGACGGCTCGACCGTGGCGGACGAAGACCTCATGCGCCGCGCGATGGAGCAGGCTGCCGCGCTGGCGCGCCCGATCCTGGACCATGCGCAGGATTCGGCCCGCGAGCAAGAGGGCGTCCTGCACGAGGGGGCCTGGTCCGCGCGCTGGGGGCTGCCGGGCATTCCGTCGGAAGCGGAAGTCGCGGTCGTCGAGCGGGACATCCGGCTCGCGTGGGAAACAGAGTGCCGCGTTCACATCCAGCACGTGTCCGCCGCCGGCAGCGTGGAGGCGCTGCGCCGCGCCCTCGCCGCGGGTTGGCCGGTCACCGGCGAAGCCACGCCGCACCACCTGGCCCTGGCCGACGCCGACGTGCGGCCGGACGACGCCTGTTGGAAGATGAATCCGCCGCTCCGGTCGGAATCGGACCGCGCCGCGCTGGTCCGGGCGGTGGAGGAGGGGACGCTGTCGGTCCTGGCGACCGACCACGCCCCGCATACGGCGGCCGCGAAGGCGCGCGGGTTTCTCGAGGCGCCGTTCGGCGTGATCGGGCTGGAGACGGCCGTCGGCGTGACGTACACCGAGTTGGTGATCCGGGGCCGGATGAGCGCGCTCGACTGGGTCCGCCGCTGGACGGTCGGCCCGGCGCGGGTGCTCGGCCTGGCGGAGCCGTCGCTCGCGCCCGGCGCGCCGGCGGACCTAGTCCTGCTGGATTTGGAATCGGAGTGGATCATCCGCGCGGAGGCGTTCGCCTCGAAGTCCCGGAACACGCCGTTCGAGGGCCGGCGGGTGCGGGGCCGCGCCGCGCGGACGTTCCTGGGCGGCCGGGTGGTTTCTCGGGCGTAACCGATCATCGAACGGCAGTCATTCTGCCATTGGCGCTTTCCTGCGCCCGAAGCACAGCGGGTTCGTAGCCCCCGCTGCACGTTCAACAGACGTCCACGGTACAGCAGGCGCTATGAGCCTGCTGTTCTGCCCGGAATGAGAATGGCCGATCGAACGGATGTCCGCGTTGACAGCCGGGGCATGGCGTGACATCATTCAAAAGCGTTGAAACCGGAGGGCACTTTTCATGGCCTCATTGATCGGCATGTCGGCAGAGGTAAAAGGGAAGGCGTTCCCGATCGACCGGGACGAGATCACGATCGGCCGCGCCAAGGACAACGTCGTGGCGATCGAGAGCCCGACCGTGTCCGGCCATCACTGCGCCATTCTCCGGGACGGGGTCCGGTACACGCTCAAAGACCTGGAATCCACGAACGGCACGCGCCTGAATTCGAAGGACGTGTCCGAGGCCAAGTTACGCCCGAAGGACATCGTGCAGATCGGCTCCGTCGAGTTCCTGTTCGACGCGGACCAGACGGAGGCCGTGGACACCCACAGCTATGCCGAGGCCCAGATCGAGGTGGCGCCCGGCCCGACGGCCGCGCCGGAGTCGTTCAGTTCCATCTCGCCGTTCGGCGCGCGCCGGACGGAGTCCTCCGGCATGGGCCTGGTGATCATCACGCTGGTCGGCATCCTGGCCCTCGTCATCGTCGGGCTCTTCGTGGTCAAGCTCATCTTCTCCGACTGACGGGCATGCGGCCTTTGCGACGGATGGCGCGTTCCGGTTTCACCCTCGTGGAGCTCCTGATCGCGATGGCGATCGCGGGCCTTCTCGTGGGCGTGGTCTACGCCCTGTACCACACCGTGATGACGGCCGTGTCCGGGCGGCGCGTCCGCGACGAGGAACTCGTCCGGGCCGGCCGCGCGATCGATGCCGTCAGCGCCGATCTCGCCGCCCTGTTCCCGGCGCCCGGCGAGGAGGGGCGGGTGCGGCTGGGCCTCGAGGAGCCGGGCGCCACGAACCGTTCGGATCTCGCGTTCTGCACCCTGCGCCTGTCCCCGGGCGAGGCCGATTCCCGCTGGCTGGAGGTCCGGCGGGTCCGTTACCGGCTGGACCCGGTCGGCGGGGAAGCGGGGCGGCTGCTCTGCGAGCATCGCCCCGTGTCCGGCCCGGGCGCGGAGGCGATGGCGACGAACGAGCTGTTCGTGGGCGCGGCGGCGTTCCGGGTCCGATTTTACGACGGGGCCGAGTGGCAGTCCGAGTGGGAGGGAACGGCCGAGCAGATGGCGCCCCGCGCGGCGCGCATCGAGCTGGATCTCCCGGGCGAAAACCGGAGCTTCCGGACCGAGGTGCTGGTGCACGCGGGCAGCGTGTTCACCAGCCGGCTGGCGCGGGCCCGGGCCGGGCCGTGAGCCGGGCCGGCGGCCGGTTCAGGTTTCGCCGGCCTCGTGAGCGAGGTCCAGGAACTCCTCGCGGGACACGTTCTCCAGGCGCTTGCCGCGCCGGCGCAGCTTCTCGTTGATCTTCATGCAGGTGCCGCGGAGGGTCTCGTGGGTTTCCTCGGAGCCCATGAGCACCGTGAAATTCGGGCCGCGCGTGATCCGCACGTGCCCGTCCTTCCGGTCGAGCCCGACGCCCAGCATGTGCGCTTTGGCTTGTGTTTCCGCCATGGGGCCTGCATCCTCGGTCCGGCGTTCATGGATATCCTACCCGGCCAGCCCCCGCGCGGCAAGGCCCGCCTCCGCGGGATCCTCGACCGGGCGTACCGCCGCTATCACCGCCCGGAATATATCGAGCCGGATCCCCTGCAACTCGTGCGCCGGTACGAGGACCCGCGCGACCAGGAGATCGCGGGCCTGGTCGCCGCGCTGCTGGCCTACGGCGGAGTGGGGGTGATCGTGCGGAATGCCGGGGCGGTGCTGGACGCGCTGGGGCCGTCGCCCGCCGCGGCCGTGGCGCGGGGCGATCCCCGGGACTGGCCGCGGCGCTTCCGGCGTTTCAAGCACCGGTGGACGACCGGCGCGCAGGTGGCCGGCCTGCTGCGCGGCATGCGGGGCCTGCTCCGGAAGCACGGCTCCCTCCATGCCGCTTTCCTTGCCGCCTACCGTGAAGGGGACGAAACGCATCTGCCGGCGCTGCGGACCTGGAGCCGCGCGCTCGCGGCGGCGGGCGGCGCGGCCTGCCGGAGGCTGGTGCCGGACCCCGCGCGGGGCAGCGCGTGCAAGCGGCTGTTCCTCTACCTGCGGTGGATGGTCCGGCGCGACGAGATCGATCCCGGCGCCTGGGCGGGTCTCCCGGCCTCCAAGCTGGTGGTGCCGCTGGACGTGCACCTGCACCGCGCCGCGCGGCGGCTCGCGCTGACGCGGCGCCGCGCGGCGGACCTGCGGACGGCGCTGGAGGTCACGGCGGCCTTCCGGCGGCTCTGCCCGGAAGATCCCGTCCGCTGGGACTTCGCCCTGACCCGGGCGGGGATGGCCGCCGAAAGGGTTCGACCCCGGCGTTTTGCGCCACAGAAGGCTTGACGCTTCCGCACGGTTCACCTATCACATACAAAAGAGGTAGACCACGCGCGCCGTACGGTCGTAGTAGAAGGTGTAACGAGCCGGTGAGGCCTTTATGACGAAACTATGCGCCCGTCGTTTCCGTGCCGTTTTGCTCCCCGCCACCCTTCTCCTGATGCTCCAGACCCCGGTCGCTTCCGCGCAGGAAATGAACGTGGACCAGGATTTCGAGTTCGCGCGCGCGCTGATTCCCCTCGGCTTCGCCGATTACTCCGACAAGGTGGTGCAGAACATCCTCCGGCTTCATCCCGACATGAAGGACCGCGCGACCGTGGTCCAGGCGGAGATCCTGGTGTCGAGGCGCAAGTTCGCCGACGCCGAGGCCCTGGTCCAGGCGATGGACGCGGCCAGCCCGAAGGCGCAGGCGATCAGCCTGGCGATCGGCAAGGGCTACTACGCGATCGGCGAGCAGGACAAGGCGCGCGGGATCTACGAGGCCTTCTTCAAGCAGTACGAGGGCCGCCTGCCCACCGATGCCGACCTGCTGGCCTTCTACCGCGACGCCGCGTTCCAGTTCGGGCAGATGCTGGAGATGGCGGGCGACCTGGCGGGCGCGGTGGCGGCCTATGACAAGTACCTGCAGACCAAGCCCGATCCCAACGTGGTCCGCGCCCTGATGGCCAAGCAGGCCGAGGCCCACGTCAAGCTGGCGGAGGGCCTGACCGGGGCCGAGCAGGAGAAGCACCTGGTCGCCGCGGAGAAATTGAGCACCGAGCTGCAGTGGAAAGGACTGGACATCTGGTTCGGCCAGTCGCTGATCACCGTGGCCCACGCGCACCTGATCCGGGGCAAGCCGGCGGACGCGCAGAAGTTTCTCAACCAGAACATGGACATCCTCAAGGAGATCGACACCTTTATCCGCGACAACGACATGTCCATGAACTTGAGCCCGATGGCCGGCGCGCGGTTCCTGCTGGGAGAGCTCTACCAGAAGGACGCGGAGGCCCTGGCGGCGGGGGGGAAGAAGGACGAGGCGGTGCCGGCCTACGGCAAGGCGATCACCGAGTTCATCAACGTCTTCGCCCAGTACAGCACCAGCGACTGGGGCCCGAAGGCCGGGCTGCGCGCGCAGGAGATCAAGAAGATCCTCGAGGAGCAGTTCGGGCGGCAGGTCAAGTGGCAGATGGACGAGAAGGCCGTCGCGCAGGTCAGCGAGGCGTCGTTCCGGCTGGCCGACAACCTCTACCAGCAGCGGAAATATCCCGAGGCGATCAACGAGTACACGAAGATCCTCCGGCAGTATCCCGAGGGCGAACCGAGCCAGAAGGCGCTGGCGAACCTGCTGGACTGCTACATCCAGAGCAACGACGCGCTGATGATCAAGGCCACCGCGGAGTACATCGGCGAGCGGTTCAGCGGGAAGGCGATCCCGGCCATGGCGCTCCTGGCGGCGGGCAAGACCTACTTCGACCGCAAGGACGAGGCGATGTACACGTACATGTACGAGACGTACCTGGCGCATTTTCCGAAGCACGACCGGGCGGCGGCGATCCTGCTGACCCTCGCCAGCCTGCGGAAGACGGCCGGCGACGAGGCGGGCGCGGCGAAGTACTACGAGCGGATCGTCGAGAACTATCCGAAGGACCAGGCCTACCCGAAGGCCTTGAGCGCGATGGCGTGGGGTTATTTCCTGGCGACGAATTACGAGGGCGCGGTGAAGGGCTTCCGGCTCTACCTCCCCGCCGCCCAGCCCAGCCCCGAGAAGGTCCAGGCCCAGTTCGCGCTGGCCGAGTCCCATCGCCTGCTGGGCCAGTGGACCGAGGCGCTGGCCGAGAACGAAACGCTGATCGGCTGGCTCGTGCCCAAGAACAACCCGTACGCCACCTCGGCGGCCGACGCGAAGAAGAACGCCGACATCCTGGAGAAGGCGGTGTTCCAGCGCGCCTTCTCCTACTCCCGCATGGGCGGCACGCCGGAGGAGATCAAGGAGAACCGGGCCAAGGGCATCCGCGCCTACGACCAGTTCATCGCCTCCTTCCCGAATTCCACGCTCGCCTCCAAGGCCCTGGACGCGAAGGGCCGGATGCAGCTCGAGATCGGCCAGTTCGACGCGGCGGCCAAGACCTTCGACGACCTCGCCGCCAAGCACCCGACGACGGACGAGGGGCGCAACGCGCTCTTCTCGCTGATCCGCAGCGCGGTCGAAGTCAAGCAGTACGAGCAGGCCGTGGCGGCCTTCGAGAAGATGTACGGGCAGCGGGACAAGTTCTCGCCGGACGAGTTCGCGCGCGTGGGCCAGCAGATGCTGGAAGGCGGGCAGTACGCGCAGGCGGTGGAGGCCTTCCAGTACGTCACGGTGAAGGTCCCCGAGGCGGCCCTGGATCCGAAGGAGGAGCGGGCGCTGCTGGAGCGCGCGCTGTTCGGGCTGGGCCGGGCGGCCTTCGAGCAGGGGCGGTTCGAGGACGCGGCGAAGGCCATGGACGACCTGATGACCCGCTACCCGAAGTCGGGCACCTTCTACGAGGCGAAGTTCATCCAGGCCCGCGCGAACAAGGAATTGAACAAGACGGCCGAGGCCATCGCGGCGCTGAACGACGTGATGAAGTTCGCCGAGGACACCGTGCTGCGGAACCGCACCACCTACGAGCTGGCCCTGCTCCAGAAGCAGCAGGGGGACAGGACCGCCGCCCTCGCGTCCTACCTGCGCGTGGCCCTCCTCGCGGACCCGAAGAACCCGGCGCTGACGGAGCTGGTCGAGAAGAGCCTGATGGAAAGCATCGAGCTCGGCATGGAGATGGAGCGCTACCCCGACGTGCTGGACAGCTGCGAGCAGTACATGCAGGCGTTCCCGCAGGGCCCGCGGATCGAGGACGCGCGCCGGCTGCGCAACGAGGCCCGCATGAAGGCGGCGGCCGCGGCGGCCCGGCCGGCGGCGACCAACGCGCCGTCGGGCCGGAAGTGATTTCATAACGACGGAAAGGAAGAAGCCCATGAACACCTATCGAACGAAGAGCGCGGCGTGGAAGCTGGCCGGCCTGCTGCTGACGGTGGCCGTCGCGGCCCAGGCGGCCTACGTCATCCTGTCGGACGGCCGGCGCATGGAGGGCACGGACATCCGCATGACCGCCGACGGCTCGGTCGTGCTCACGACGGTCCAGGGGCCCGTCACGCTCACGAAGGGTCAGTTCAAGCTGGCCATGGCCGACAAGGTCCCCGGCGAGTGGGAGAAGGTCGGGCAACTGGTCCAGGGCAAGAAGTACGACGAGGCCATCGCCCAGCTCAACGAGCTGGCGCGCCGGTACCGCGGCCTGGGCCTCGACGTGCAGGCGATCCAGTTGCTGGCCAAGGTGCAGATGCTCAAGGGCGACCCGGGCGCGGCGGTGACGGCGTTCGAGACGCTCTTCCGCACGAACCCGGGCGCCAAGGGCGCGCCGGACGTGGCGTGGTCTTTCCGCGAGGCCCTCCTGGGCGCCAAGCAGTTCGACCGCCTGAACACGGAGCTCAACGAGGTCATCGCGGGCGGCTCGCGGCCGGACGCGGCCAAGGCGCAGCTCATGCGCGGCGATATCAAGATGGCCCAGGGTCAGGGCGAGGGCGCGGTGATGGACTACCTGCGCACGGTGGTTTTCTTCGGCTCGGAGCAGGCCGTGCAGCCCGAGGCGCTGCTCAAGGTGGCGGAGGGCCTGGACAAGCTGCGCGACCCTCGCGCGAAGGACTGGTTCAAGAAGCTGGTCCAGGAATACCCGAGTTCGCCGGAGGCGCAGCAGGCGCGGTCGCGGATTTAAGCGGATGGGCAAACGGGCACGAGAATAAGGAGAGGAACATGTCGAGCAAATACCTGGTGTGGATGATGCTGGGGATCGCGTTGGTGGCGTGGGGCTCGAAGGCGTGGGCGCAGGAGCCGGCGGCGGCGCCGGCCGCGGAAGCGGCCCCGGCGGGGGCCGCGACGGACAACGCCCTGGCCTTGAGCGACGAGGCCAAGGCCGCCGAGGAGGCGGCGGCGGCGAAGCCGAAGTCCGGGTTCTGGGCCATGATCGTGTCCAGCGGCGGGCTGGGCATCACCCTGTGGCTCTGCCTGCTGGCCACGTCCATCGCGACCGCGGCGCTGACGATCGACTCGTTCATCAATATCCGCGAGAAGAAGATCGTGCCCCCCACGCTCGTGACCAGCGTCCGGGAGGCCATGGAACAGGGCGACGTGATGAAGGCCCTGAAGATCTGCGAGGATTCGCCGGGCTCCCTGGCCAACATCCTCTCCGCCGGCTTCGCCAACGTGAAGGAAGGCTTCGACGTCATCCAGGACGTCGTCGGCGTGGCCGCCGACCTCGAGGGCGAGAAGCTGCTCCAGCGCGTGGCCTACCTGAACGTCTGCGCCAACCTGGCGCCGATGCTCGGGCTGCTGGGCACCGTGCAAGGCATGATCTACGCGTTCGCCGCCCTGGCCACGATGACCGCGGGCGCGGCGCAGCAGGCCGCCCTGGCCATGAACATTTCGCAAGCCCTCTGGACCACCGCCGCGGGCCTCTGCATCGCCATCCCGGCGGTGAGCTTCTACACCTTCTTCCGCAACCGCGCGACGAAGATCATGCTGGGCATGGAAGGCCTGACCATGGACCTGATCAAGTCGCTGCGCAACGTCGAGGTCGTGGAAGAGTAAGCGCCGGGCCGCCCGGCCTCCAACCGGAGGACTGCCGGTATGCGAAAGAAAGCCGAAGAACCGGGGATGAACATGACGCCGATGATCGACGTCGTGTTCCAGCTCATCATCTTCTTCGTCACCACCGTGGACCTGGAGAGCAAGGCCATCGACGAGAACCTCAAGATGGCCATGGCGCCCCACGGCGTGGCGGTCGAGAAGAAGGATCCGCGCACGATCTTCGTGGACGTGGACTCCGACGGGCGGATCTCGATCGCCCGGGTCTACATGTCCCCGCCCATGCTGCGCCTGGTCCTGCGCAAGTCCGTCTCGCAGTACGGCCAGACCATCCCCGTGGTCATCCAGGGGGACCGGCGGACCAAGCACGAAGCGATCAAGCAGGTGATGGACTCGTGCGCGGCGGTCGGCCTGTGGAAGGTCAAGTTCGCCGCGAAGAAGGAAGCCGCGAAAACACCGCAATCCTGACGGGGAAGAGAGGCTGCCATGGCCAGAAAACGCAAAAAAGCGGACATGCCCGCCGCCGACCTGCCGATGACGCCGATGATCGACGTCGTGTTCCAGCTGCTGATCTACTTCCTGGTCACGATCAAGCCGCTGGACGTCATCGCGCACATGGACGTGTTCCGGCCCTCGCCGGACCCCACCGCGAAGAAGGACGAGCCCCCTCCGAAGATGATCAAGATCGTGGTCTTCCCCGACGGGTTCGTCATCAACGAGAAGCCGGTGGACCTGCCCGACCTGGACCGCCTGCTGACGCGCCTCGCGGGCATCGATACCAAGCAGACCATCATGATCATGGTCACGGCGGCATCGCCGCACGAGAAGCTGATCCAGGTGCTGGACCTGTGCTCGAAGTCGAAGCTGGTCAACCTGTCGGTGGTGAGCACGAACTAGGGTGCCGGGAGAAAGGTGCTTATGAAACTGGATGTCCAAAAAGTCGCCCGGTGGATCAAGGCCCACATCTGGGGTCCGACCGGGTCCGTCATCATCCACATCCTGGTGGTCCTGGCCCTGCTCAAGCTGGTCACCGGCCGCTCGTCCGACAAGGCGCCCGAGATCGAGGTCATGATGATGGAGCCGGACGCCGTGGACCTGGAGGAATTCGAGGAGGAACTGGAGAAGCTGGAGGAGCTGCCGGAGATGGTCGATGCCATCACGCCGCCCGAGGTGACCCTGACCGAGCAGCCCCCGGACGTCTCCAGCGATTTCGCCGCGCCGGACCCGACCGTGGACTTCGCGGCGCTCGACGTGCAGCAGGATTTTTCCAGCCCGCTCGTCATGCAGGGCCTGTTCGCGGGCCGCTCGGCCGGCGGGCGCGCGTCGAGCCTGCGCGAGTACGGCGGCCAGTGGGGCCAGTATACCGAGGCGGCCGTGCTGCGCGCCCTCGAGTGGCTCAAGAACCGGCAGAATCCCGACGGCAGCTGGAAGGGGCGGCTCGATCCGGATACCGTGGGCTACACCGGGTTGGCCATCCTGACCTTCCTCGCGCACGGCGAGACGACGGCCTCGGAGAAATACGGCGCCACCGTGGAGAAGGGGATCCGCTATCTCATGGGCCGGCAGGAGGAGAACGGCGCCTTTTTCAAGAAGTTCGACGGCAGCGGACCGGTCTATGCCCAGGCGATCGCCACGTATGCGCTTAGCGAGGCCTATGGATTGACCCGCATTCCCGCGCTCAAGCCCGTGATGGACAAGGCCGTCAAGGTGCTCATCGACGGCCAGCAGGCCCGGGGCGGATGGGACTACAGTTACGCCAAGGGCGCGCGGCGTGACACCTCCGTGACCGGCTGGCACGTCCAGGCGCTCAAGGCGGCCTACATCGCGGGCGCGGAAACGCCGGGCATTCATGAAGCCATGGAAAAGGCCCTGATGGACATTCGCTCCATCCAGGATCCGGAGACCGGCACCTTCGGCTACACCAGCCAGACCGACCGGAAGTCGGCGAAATCCCTGGGCATGACCGGCGTCGCCGTGCTGTGCCTCCAGTTGATGGGCTACAGCAGCGATTCCGCGGCGCGGAAGGGCAGTGACGTGCTTTCTTCGGCGACCTGCGACTGGAACGACCCGATGAACTCGCCGTTCTACGCCTGGTACTATATCACACAGAGCCGCTTCCACAGGGGCGGCGCGTCGTGGAGCGAGTGGAACAACAAGGTGGCTCCGACCCTGGTCCGGAGCCAGGATCCGAAGGGGTTCTGGCCGGACAGCAAGGCGGACAATGTCGTCGGCGAACGCGGCGGCGCCGAGAGCGATCCGCAAACCGTCTACCGTACGACCTTGGCCGCCCTGACGCTCCAGGTCTACTACCGCCTGCTGCCGACCTACAAGGCCGTGGCCATCGAACCGTCTACCCCGGCGAGCAAGGAAGACATCGCCGTCGAAATCCTGTAGGGGAGGCGTCGCGCCCTTGCGGCGCAGGCGGCGGTCCTTTGCGCGGGCCGCGTTCCGTGGTAGAGTGCCCCCATGCCCGGTCCGTCTCCTATCCGCCTGTTGAGCGACGCGGTGATCAACAAGATCGCGGCCGGCGAGGTCGTGGACCGCCCGGCCTCCGTCCTCAAGGAGCTTCTCGAAAACGCCCTCGATGCCGGCGCGACGCGCATCACGGTCGAGATCGTCGCCGGCGGCCGGAAGCTCATCGCCGTCTCCGACGACGGCAGCGGCATGGACCGGGACGACGCGCTGTTGAGCATCGAGCGCCACGCCACGAGCAAGATCCGGGACGTGGACGACATCGAGGACGTGGCCACGCTGGGCTTCCGCGGCGAGGCGCTGGCCGCCATCGCCGCCGTCTCCCAGTTCACCCTGACCACCCGCACCGCCGCGATGGAGGGCGGGACGGAAATCACGGTCGCCGGCGGGAAGATCCAGGATGTGCGCGACGCGGGCGGCCCGGCCGGCACGAGCATCCGCGTTCGCAACCTGTTCTTCAACGTACCCGCGCGGAGGAAGTTCCTCCGCTCGGAGCCGACCGAGCTCTCCCATGTCCGCCAGACCTTCCTGGTGTACGCCCTTGCGCACCCGGGCGCGGGGCTGATTCTGCGCGTGGACGAGCGCGAGGTCTGGCGGCTGGCCGCCGGGGCCACGCTGGAGCAGCGCCTGCTGGAGCTGTTCGGCGCGGAGCAGGTCGGCTTGCTGCGGCCCGTGGACTTCCGGGCCGGCGAACTGCGCCTCCACGGGTATGCCGGGCTGCCGTCGTTGAGCCGGGGCGACCGGTCGGACCAGTACTTCTTCATCAACGGCCGCCCGGCGGGCGCGCCGCTGCTGCACTTCGCGCTGTCCGAGGCCTATCACACGCTCCTCCCGCGCGGCCGGTACCCGGTCCTGTATCTCTTCCTGGAGCTGCCGCCGGGGCAGGTGGACGTGAACGTACACCCGGCCAAGAAGGAGGTCCGCTTCCGCAACCCGGGCGCCGTGCGCGACGCGGTGATCGAAGGTCTGCGGCGCGCGCTGGGAACGGCGCCGGCCGCGGCGGCCGGGATCCCGGGCGCGCCCGCTCCGTCCGCCGCCCCGGCGCCGGAGTCCTGGATCCCGGCCCTGGACCGGGAACGGCCCCCGGCCTTCGCGTATCCCCGCCTGCCGATGATCCCGTCCGGTCCCCCCCCCGCGCCGGCCCAGCCGGCTGACGCCGGTCCGGCCCAGGCCGCCGCGGCCGGGCCGTGGGCCTGGTGCCGCGTGGTGGGCCAGGTGGGCGGCCTGTACGTGGTGCTGGAGACGCCCGACGGGGTGGTGCTGATGGACCCTCACGCCGCCCATGAGCGCGTGCTGTTCGAACGGTTCATGAAGGAAGTGACCGGCCATCGCGTGAACAGCCAGGGCTTGCTGGCGCCGGAGACGGTCGCCCTCCTGCCGGCCGACGCCCGCCGGGTGCGTGAGCAGTTGGACCTCCTTCGTGACATGGGATTCGGCCTTTCCGAGTTCGGCGCGGACACCTTCCTGGTGGACGCCCTGCCCGTGTGCCTGGGGAACGTCTCCGCCGCCGCGCTGCTGGCCGAGGTGGCGAACACCCTCGAGCGCGCCGGCGCCCGCGGGGGGACGGAGCGCTGGGCCGAGGAGGCCGTCGCGCAGGCGGCGTGCAAGACGGCCGTCAAGGCCCGGGATCGGCTGGAGCCGGAGGAAATCGAGGAACTCGTCCGCGCCCTGGCCGCCACGTCCATGCCCTACACGTGCCCGCACGGGCGGCCGACGGTGATCTTCATGAGCTTCGGCGAACTGCACCGGAAATTCGGGCGCGCCTGACGGCGGGCATCACGCGAGCGGGACGTGCATCACGTCCTGCCGGAAGCTCTCGTAGGCCAGGCGGTACCGCTCGCGTTCCTCGGGCTGGAGTTGGTCCTGGTTGGCCTGCTGCAACTGGCGGTAGGCCGTGTGGGCCAACTGGAGGACGTTCCACAATCCCTGCAGGATGTCCTCGGCCCTGCGCTGGTAGTGCATGGCCGGCAGGACGCACTGCTCCGGCGTGGCGGAAAGGAATTGGCAGAGGAAGCTCTCTTCGCCCTCGAGGTGCAGCTGGTGCTGCATCATCGAGTGGGCGGACTGGACGTTGTCCGAGATCAGGCGCAGGAAGCGGAGCATGTCGTGCTCGCGGGGCAGGGCCCGGGAGGCCTGGATGGCAAAAAACGCGTGCTGTTCCGATGTCTTCAGGAGGGAAAGGATGGTCTCGACGTGGCGGATGCGCTGCACCGTGGGCAGGTGCTGGAAGGGGGAGTACAGCATCTCGGCGGCCCGCTCGAAAAACACGTCGCGCCGCGCCAGGTGCACCGCCCGGTTGATGTCGAAATGATTGCTCTTCACGAAGCGCCTTTTCTCATCCGCGGCTCCAAGACCAGCCTAGCACACGCGCCGGCGGCGGGGAAGGGCTTTTACTCTTGACCGGGGGGCGCGCCTGCGCGCATGCTCCATCCACAGCATGTGCGGCTTGGCCGGCGGTGGAGGCGGTGAGCCGTTGGACCCATTCCGTCGCCCGCGGGGCCGTTCGGTTCGGCAAACAAAAGGCGCAATTAATCGGAAAGGAGCACGCGTATGCGGTGTGCACGGAGCAGGATGTTTCTGGTTGTGGCCCTGGCGCTGCTGGGGTGCGCGCAGGCGGGGTACGGCGCGGGGTTTGCCCTGTACGAGGGCAGCGCGCGCGGAAACGCCCTCGGCGGGGCGCTGACGGGAAGCGCGGATGATCCCTCGGCCTTGTTCTACAATCCGGCGGGGATCACCCAGCTGGAAGGCGTGCAGGTCATGGGGGGGCGACGTTCATCATGCCCGGCACCAAGGTCACCACGACCACGGCCGCGGGCAGCGTGACCACGGAGACGGAAGACAACACCTGGATCCCGCCGCACCTCTACACCACCTGGGGCATGAACGAGCGCGTCTGGCTCGGGTTCGGCATGTACTCCCGGTTCGGCCTGGGCACGGAATTCGACGAGGACTGGCCCGGCCGGTACAACAGCTACAAGGCCGTCATCCAGTCGCTCTCCTTCAACCCGAACCTGGCGCTCAAGCTCAACGACCAGGTCTCCGTCGCCGCCGGCGTCTCCGCCATGTGGATTGACCTCGACCTCCGCCGCAAGCTCCCGAATCCCCTCGTCGTCGGCGGACCGGACCTGGACTTCAAGCTCTGCGGCGACTCGATCGGCTACGGCTTCAACGTCGCCGGCCGGTGGGAGCCGCTGGAATGGCTGTCCTTCGGCGCGGCCTACCAGGGCGAGGTGGACCAGGACATCGAAGGGGACGCCACGGTCAGCGGCCGCAGCGGCGACGCCTCGGGTGACGTCACCCTCCCGGCCATGGTCTTCCTCGGCACCGCCGTCAAGCCGGCGGAAAAGTTCACGGTATCGCTCGACGCCGTGTTCACCGGGTGGAGTTCCTATGACCAGTTCGCCCTGGACCTCGATCCCACCGTGCTCGGGCCGGACAAGACGCGCCAGGTCTCGCCGAAGGACTGGGACGATGTCTGGCGCTATGCCCTCGGCGTGGAATACGCCCTGAACGAGGCGTGGACGCTGCGGGCGGGCTACACCTTCGACGAGGAGCCCGGGCCGGACCGTACCGCCGACTACCTGGTCCCCGCCAACGACCGCAACCTGTACAGCCTCGGCGCGGGCTACCAGTGGAAGGAATGGACCTTCGACCTGTCCTACACCTACCTCGACATCGAGGACCGCACCATCGCCGCGCGGCCGGAGCAGGGAGTCCTGCCGTCGGAGTTCAAGTGCGGCGACGCGCACCTGATCGGATTCAGCGTCAGCCGCGGAATCTAGGGTCCTCAACAGGACCCCGGCGGGCTTGTCCCGCCGGTGAACCAGGTGCGCGGGGGGACGAGCGATGCAAAGTGGCACGGCCGTCCCCGGCCGTGAGCCCGGGGCCTGCGCCCCGGGCTTTGTTTTTTCCCGCCCTTCGGGTACGATGCGCTCATGCGGACGGGAAGGGAAACAGCATGACGGCGGTGCGGTGCCCGGTCAACGAGGCGGCGACGATTTCGCGGGACGAGCCCGCGCTGATCCTCGAGGACCGGAAGATCACGTATTCCGAGTTGGAGTTCTACGTCGCGGGGGCGGCGGCGCGGCTGCGGCAGGCGGAGTGCTTGGCCGGGGATCGCGTCGCGCTCGGCGTAAGCGAGCCGTGGCAGGCCGTTGTCCTCCTCCTGGCCCTTCTGCGCGTGAAGGCCGTCGCCTGCCTGCTCGCGGGCGACGCGTCGGACAAGGAGAACATGGCCCTGGCCGGCAGCCGGTTCCGAATCGGCGGCCCGGCGCCCGCCCTGGACGCGGAGAAGTTGCTGCCGGTCTACTTCGAGGGCCAGGACACCGCCGAGTCCTCGCGCCTGCTCCTGGAGCAGCCGGCCACCCTCCTGTTTCACCGCGACGGCGCGGGGGCGCTCCGGGCCCTCCTGCACACGTACGGGAACCACTACTACGGGGCGCGCGGCGCGAACCACGCGGTCCGCCTGTCGTCGCATGGGCGCTGGCTTTGCGCGGCCCCGCTCCACGAGGCGGCGGGCTTGAGCGCCTTGTTCCGCTGCCTGTTGAGCGGCGCCGCGCTGGTGCTTCCGGCCCCGGGCCAACCCGTGGGCGAGAGCCTGGCGAAGCACGGAGTCACGCATGCCGGGCTTGCCCCGGCGGACCTGGCGGCCTTGCTGGAAGGCGGCACGTCGCTCCGGTTTCCGAAACTGCAAGCCTTGCTGGTGGAGGGCGAGGCCGGCCCCGAACTCCTGGCGCGCGCGCGCGCCGCGGGACTTCCCGTCGTCACGGGATTCGGCATCCCTGAAGTGGCCTCGGGGATCAGTACCGTCCTGCCGGATACGCCGCCCTCCCGGCAGAACAGCGCCGGCGTGCCCATGAAATACCGGGAGGTTCGGATCGATGCGTCGGGGCAGTTGAGGGTTCGCGGGCCGGCGCTGTTCGCCGGCTACGTCGAGCCTTCGGGGGTATGCCGGCCGACCGATGCCGAGGGCTGGTTCGCCACCGGCGTGCGCGGCAAGCTGGAAGAGGACGGGTACCTGACCCTGCGGACGGCGGAGTGACCTCATGACGGACAAGTCCTCCACGCCCCACCGCCGCTGGCTCTATTACGGGCTCGTTCTGCCGGTTCGAATCGCGGCGCTGGTCTTCGCGGGAGCGGTGCTCATGTTCCTGGCCTTGCAGCGGAAATATATCTACTTCCCCGTGCGGGCGCCCGAGGCCGAGCTCTCGGCCCTGGCGGGACGGGCCGGCTTGGCGGACTGGCGCGACGCGGCGGGGGACCTCCTCGGCTGGCGGACCCGGCGGTCCCTGCTGGCGGCCCCGAAGTATCGACTTGCGGTTTTTCACGGCAACGCCGGCTTCGCCCTGCACCGGCAGTATTTCGTGGACGGGTTCCACGCGGCGGGCGACGGCCTGCAGTGGGAGGTCCTGCTGTTCGAATACCCGGGCTACGGGGCGCGTCCGGGCCGTCCGTCCGAGAAGAGCATCAAGTCGGCCGCGGAAGCGGCCGTGAAATCCCTGCTGGCCGAAGACGACCGCCCCCTGTTCCTCGCGGGGGAGTCGTTGGGCAGCGGCGTCGCGGCCTGGCTGGCGGGTCGCTTCCCGGACCGCGTGGCCGGGCTCTTCCTCGTCACGCCCATGACCCGGCTGGCGGACGTGGCGGCGCATCACTACCCGTTCCTGCCGGTGCGCCGGTTGCTGCGGGAGCAGTACGATGCCGCGGGTGACTTGAAGCGCTATGCCGGCCCGGTCGCGGTGCTCCTGGCCGGTCGCGACGAGGTCGTTCCGGCCGCGATCGGGCGGAGGCTCTTCGACGGGTATGCCGGCCCGAAGCGCCTGTGGGTGCAGGAGGAGGCCGGGCACAACACGCTGGATTACGATCCGCGCGCCGAGTGGTGGCACGAGGTGGCGGGGTTCCTGACCGAGAAGCGAAAGAACCCACCCCCGGCCCCTCCGGAGGAGGGGAGAAAAGAATAATCCCCTCCTTTGGAGGGGGATTTAGGGGTGGGTTCCCGATCGCGTCATTGCACGAAACGGAAACATGTTGCTAGAGTGACTGCATGGACTTGCGCGGTAAAACGGCGCTGGTGACCGGCGGGGCCTTGCGGATCGGCCGGGCGATCGGCCTGGCTCTCGCCCGGGCCGGGGCGGACCTCGCCATCCATTACCACCGGTCCGCCGCGCCCGCCCGCGCGCTGCGGCGGGAGGTGGAGTCCCTCGGGCGGCGGGCGTTCTGCGTGCGCGGCGACCTGCGGCGCGAGGCGGACGTCCGGCGCCTGGTCCGCGCATCGAGGGAAAAGGGCGGAAGACTCGATATCCTCGTCAACAACGCCGCCGTGTTTCACAAGGATTCCCTGCGCGCGGTCACGGCGCAGAAGCTGCGCGAGGAATTCGAGGTCAACCTGTTCGCGCCGCTGCTGCTGATGCGCGCCTTCGCGGAGGAAGGCGGCGGGGGGAGCGTCGTCAACCTTCTCGACCGGCGCATCACGAGCCTGGATCGCGAGTGCCTCCCGTACGTCCTCTCCAAGATGGCCCTGGCCGAGGCGACGCGAATCGCGGCGCTCGACCTTGCACCGCGGATTCGCGTCAACGCCGTCGCGCCCGGCGCCATCCTGCCGCCGCCGGGGAAGGGGGCCAGGTACCTGAAAGACATGGCCGGCCCGGTCCCGCTCCGCCGCCGGTGCGCACCGGAGGACGTGGCCGCCGCCGTCCTTTTTTTGCTGCAAAACGACGCGCTGACCGGTCAAATCATCTTCGTGGACGGCGGGCAGCATTTGGTGTGAATGGTGAATGGTGAATTGTGAATCGTTCCTGATCTGAGGCACCATCCGTGAAAAGTGCGTGTAACATATTTGTTTTCAACGCCCAACGGCCAACGGCCAACGTCCAACTTCCAAGGTTTGGAACCTTTTCAATTGGACGTTGGAAGTTGGATGTTGGTTGTTGGACGTTGAGGTCTCCTGGCTGTTTCCATCCGGCCCCTGGGGCCGGCGGCCCAACTGAACCCTGAACCCTGAACCCTGATCTGAGACACAGGATATGAAACTCATGCGCAATCTATTTGAATTCAACGTCCAACGCACAACGTCCAACATTCAACTTCCAAGGATTGGAACCTCTCCTGTTGGACGTTGGAAGTTGGATGTTGGTTGTTGGACGTTGAGGTCTCCTGGCTGTTTCCATCCGGTCCCTGGGGCCGGCGGCCCAACTGAACCCGGAACCCTGAACCCGGAACCCTGAACCCTCCCTCCTCCTCATGGACCGCATCTACATACGCGACCTGGCCCTCCGGTGTATGATCGGGGTATTCCCCGAGGAGAGGCGGGAGAAGCAGGACGTGGTGATCAACGTGGTCCTGGAGTGCGATCACCGGCCCGCCGCCCGCAGCGACCGGCTGGAGGACGCGGTGGACTACAAGGCGCTCAAGAAAAAGATCGTGGCCCTGGTCGAAACAAGTTCCTTCCAGTTGATCGAGGCGCTGGCCGACCGCATTGCCTCCGCCGCCCTCGAGAATCCGAAGGTGGAGCGGGTAACGGTGACCGTGGACAAGCCGGGCGCCCTGCGGTTCGCGCGGAGCGTGGCGGTGGAGATCACGCGGGGCCGTGAAACATGAAGAGGGAGCGCATCGAAAAAGCCGCCGGCTGGGCCGTGCTGGCCGCGGCGCTGGTCCTCGTCGGCGTCGGGTGGCTCCGCTCGCACAAGGTCTACGCGGCCGACTCCGAGGACTACGGCATTCTCGTGTTCGAGCGTATCGCCGACCGGCAACTGGTCGTGGATGCGACGTTCAGCGGCGTGCTCCGGCGGGACGGGCGGTTGTTTTCCACCTATGACCGCTCCCAGGTCCGGGGCAAGCAAGCGTGCCCTACCTGAAAGTGAACAACCCGCGGCCATGGCGGCCGCTCCCAGTTTTCATCGTGAACGCGCGACGAATAACTCAATCTCTTTCGCTGTTGCTGCTGAACAGCTCCTGGGGCCCGGAGCTGAAGTGGTTCTGCGCCCCGGTGCTGAACTGCCACTCCTGCTCGCTGGCCTGGTTCGCCTGCCCGATCGGCGTGTTCGTGCACTACGCCGGGTACCGCGTCTTTCCGTTCCTGGCCATCGGTGTCGTGCTGCTGCTCGGGGTCCTGCTGGGCCGGCTGCTCTGCGGCTGGATCTGCCCGTTCGGCTTCCTCCAGGACATCCTGCATAAAATCCCCAGCCCCAAATTCGGGCTGCCGCGCTGGACCCGCGGGATCAAGTACGGGGTCCTGCTGGGCATGGTGATCCTGATCCCGTTCTTCCTGGGGGAGCAAACGCTCTTTTCGTTTTGCCGGGTCTGCCCGGCGTCGGCGGTGCAGGTCACGGCGCCGAACGCGGTGCGGGCGGGCTTCGCCGGCCTGGAGGCGGCCACCTGGATCAAGCTGGCCCTCCTCGTCGCCGTGCTCGCGCTGGCGGTGTTCTGCTGCCGCTCGTTCTGCCGGGTCTTCTGCCCGCTGGGCGCGCTGCTGGCGCCGTTGAACTATCTTTCCTTCTGGACGGTCAAAATCCCGACGGCGGACTGCAAGCGGTGCGGAAAATGCGACACGCTGTGCCCGGTGGAGGGCAAGCCGTCGCTCCGCGTCGCGGACGGCGTGCATCCCGGGCGCGCGCCCGAATGCATCGCCTGCAACGAATGCCGGTCCGCCTGCCCGCGCGAGGGCGCGGTGAAAGGAGACGCTTGATGCGCAAGCCGTGGATACTGCTTGGATTCGCCCTGCTGTCGGCGTGCCGGACGCCGGCCGCGGAGGTCGTCATGGCTTGGCAGGAGAGCGGGTTCCGGCACGGCGTGTTCGTCAGCCTCGGCCACCAGGACGTGGTCTTCAAAAGAGAGCCCGCCTATGCCGGGGAGCGGGTCCTGCGCGCCGCCCTGGCGCTCGGCACGGCGCGGGATGCGCAGTTGCCCTATGCCCTGGATTGGACCGGCCAGAAGTTGTATCTCGATCTCAACCACAACCTGGACCTCACGGACGATCCGGCCCTCGCCGCCGACGAGGCGAATTCTGCCCGGCTGGTCTTCAAGGACGTGGCGCTGGAGGCGGCGGGCCCTCCCGCGCGGCGCTACCGGGCCGACCTGGAATTCCCGCGGCATGCCCGCTTCGTGGAGGTCGAGATTCTTTCGGGCTGGGCCGGCACGTGGCCGCGGGGCGCCTCGACGTGGCGCGTGGTCTTCGTCGACGATCTCGACGGCGAGTGGGACGACGAGGACCTGTTCGCCATGGCGGCCGACTCGGAGGAGTTCCGGAAGGATCCCGGCAGCAGCGCCCTCGAGCCCCTGAAGGGCCTGTTCATGGACGGGGTGGACAGCGAACTGGCGCTGGCCCCGGGGGCGGACGGGACGTGGCTTTTCACCATGCGGGAAACCCCCGTGCCGATGGGACGGCTGCGCGTGTCCGGGGCCTTGGTGGAACGGATCGTTCTGCAAGGCGGAACCAAGGGGATGAAGGCGATCCTTCCTATCGCGGGCGCCGAGCCGGTGGCGGTCCCGGCGGGCAGGTATCCCGCCCAGGAAATCACGCTGGCCACAAGCATTGGGCGGCTGACCTCGGCCCGGCGCGAAAATCTGGAGGTGCGGGAGGGCGAGGAGACCGTGCTGAAGGTCGGGGCGCCGCTGCAGAACAGCGGCGAGGTTCGCCGGGACGGAGGCGAAATCCGGGTCCAATACCTGCTCACCGGCGTCGGCGGGGAGACCTACCGGTTGCCGGCGGGTCGGCGCTCCGCCGAGCACCGCCCGCGGGTCGAGATCTTTCAGGGCGGCCGGCGGGTGACCCGCGGCGCCTTCGAGTTTGGGTGAGGGGGCTCCTGCGCGTACTCATGGCGAGTACCTCTCAACGTCTTCGGCGAGCTGCGGATCGTGACCTCGTGCGACATCGGGGACGCGGGCCCGGCGGAAGGCCCGCCCGAGGACTTCCGCTGGTCGCTCTGGTGGAGCCTCGGCTCGCGCGTGGGCTGGTTTCTCCTGCTGCCGCTGATGCTGCTGAAGGAGAACCGGCGCCGCGCGGCCTGGTGGATCGCCGCGCCGATGGCCCTCGAGATCGCGCTGCTGGCCGGCCTGGGCCGGTGGCTGTCCATCCTTGAGGCGGTGCTGCCCCTGTCGGCCGTCGCCACGGCGCTGGCCGCCCTGTGCCTTCTCGGCGATCGCCTGGCGCGCCGCTCGGCCTGGGGTCGGGTCGGGGCCGCGCTGGCGATCTGGTGCCTGGCGTGCGGCGTGGCCTGGGGGATCGCGGCCGAGAGCCTGTCGCGTCTCTTGGAACTGTTGCCGGCACTCCTCGCCGGATTGGTTTTTGTAGGGGCCTGCGGCCTGTCCGCGCGCCGACGGCGCCCCGGGTTCGGGTCGTTCGCGCTCCGGATGCTGGCGTGGCTGGTGGCGATCATGGCGCTGCTGGCGGTGGTCCTGTTGTTCGTGTTCATCGGGGCCTCGTGGAATGCCGGGATGCTGGAGTACCTGCTGCCCATCACCGGCGCCGCCCTCTTCTGGGGCGCGGCTATGGGGGTGGCCATCTGGCTGCTGCTTGCGCCTTTTTTGCTGCTCGGCGCGCGCAATGCACTGTATAATAAAAGGTTGAAGGCCATACTGTCCCTGGAAGAAAGACCCGGCGATATCTTATGAAGAATCATTGGCGGATAGGGCGGCTTCTCACGGCCTGCGCCGCGGCGTGGGCCGGCCTGGCGCGGGCGGAAGGCCCGATCGAGGTGCCGCTCAAGTACCAGGCCGTCAGCGAGCGGTCGCGCGATTTCTATCCGCGCGGCATGTTGTCCCCCGAACTGGCCGGCACCGCGCCGGAGGGGGAATGGAAGATGCCGGAGTGGAAGAGCAAGCATCCCGCGTTCGCGCGGGTCAAGCTGGGCGACCGGGAGCACCTGCTCGCCTTCGATGTCTCCGCCTCGAAGAGCAAGATGTACGATCGCCTCTACTTCGACGCGAACGCCAACCGGGACCTGACGGACGACCCGGTGATCTCCGGCGAAGTGGAGGCGGGGCGCGGGCCTGCGGGCGTTGAGTTCCCCCCGATGGACGTGACCGTCGAAACCGCGGGCCGTTCCCTGCCGTACCGGATGAAGCCCTCGATCTACGCTTATAGCCGGGGGGCGGGCGAGACCAGCAAGGCCTTTCCCAAGATGATGATCCGATTCATGCTGCAGACCTTCTGCTATTACGGCGGCGAGCTCGAGGCCGGCGGGACGCGGTACACGCTGTACCTGGCCGATGCCAACGCCAACGGCGTTTTCGGCGAGGTGGCTACCCCGGTCCGCGGGGGCGCGCGGGTCCACTTGTCGGGCGACGCGTTCTTTCTGACCACCAACAAGCCCTCGTACTACGACGGGATGAGCTGCGGGACACACTGGTTTTTGGGCGGCCAGCTCTACGCCGTGTCGCTGGATCCGGGCCTTGAGAAGCTGACCCTGGCGCCCGCCGAGGGGCCGCTGCACCCGCTGGCCTTGAGCGCGGACCCGGATCGGCTGATGCTGTTCGATGCCGAGGGCAAGCAGTCCGTGGCGTGCTTCCAGCCGGGCCGCGTGCTCCAGCTCCCCGCGGGAACCTACCAGTTTGCCAGCTACCGCTTGCTGCGGCGCGAGACCAACGGCGCGCTCTGGCAGTTGATGGCTTCCGCCACGACCGGCGCCCCGCCCGCCGAGGTCGGCGCCGACCGGAAAGGCGAACTGGTGTTCGGCGAGCCCTTTCGCCCCGTGGTCGAGATTCCCGAATGGTCCCGGGCCGTCAAGTCCGGCGGGCGTCCGGTCCGCATGAGTTTTGAAATCTACGGCGCGGGGAACGAGCTCGTGTACGACGTGTCCCTGGTGTCCGGCCGGTCGGCCCTGGCGATGGGCCGGCGCAGCGTCCGGCCCAAGGAGGCCACGTACACCATCGCCACGCCGGACGGGGAGCTCGTCCAGCGCGGCACTTTCGAGTATGGGTGAGGCTTCAGTTGCTCGGCCACATGGAGTGGCCCCAAGAAAGGTCAGAACTACTACGTCTTCTGCAAGTACCAGGTCGGGCCGTTCAAGACCCAGCTGGAGACCCAGGAGTTGACGCCGTAAGGGCGGCGGTCAGCAGGCCTGCCGTTTCGGGATCGCCGGGGCCATGGTCAGCGCCAGGCCGGCCAGCACGAAGGCCGCGCCGAGAATCAGTTGAGGCGTCAGCGTTTCACCCAGCCAGAGCCGCGCGAACAGCGAGGCCAGCACCGGCTTGAGGAAGAAGTAGAACGAGCCGCGTGCCGCGCCCAAGCGGTGCAATCCCTTGAAGTAGGCGACGTACGCGATCGCCGTGGCGAAGAAAACCAGGTAAACAAGCCCCGGCCAGTTCACGTGCGCGAGGGCGGGGCCGGGCGGTCCCTCCATCCGCCAGGCGAGGGGAACCAGGAATGCGCTGCCCGCGAGGCCCGCCAGGCTCAAGATCGGAAAGGGCCCGAAGCGTGGCAGGTCCCGCTTGGCCAGCACGGTGTAGAGGGCGAACAGAACCAGGGAGCCGGTCATCAGCGCAATGCCCGCCCGCGTGTCCAGTCCCGCCGCGGGCCGGGACAGGAACAGCGCGACGCCCGCCAGCCCGCAGAGCATGCCCGCGATTTTTCTCCGCCCGGGCCGTTCCCCGAGCAGCCAGGGTGAAAACAGCACGACGAACGCCGGGTTGGCGCTGAACAGGATCGCCGCCGAGTTGGCGCGCATCCGCGGGATCGCCAGGTGGTAGAGCCCGATGGACAGCGTCACACCGATCAGCGCCAGGACGACGAATCGGCCGGCGTCGCGGAGCGAGAGCCGTTCCTCGCGCCGGCGCAGGGCCAGCCACGCCGGGCCCAGCAACAGAAGCCCCGTCAGTGAAAAACGAACGACGGCCAGCCACAGCGGCGGGATGCCACGGCCGACCCACTTGGTCGCGACCTCGACCGAGCTGAAAAGAACGATGCCGATTAACAGCCAAAGATGGCCGGCCATGGAATGATTCCGAGGTGTGTGGGTGCCATCCCGAGCGCAGCGAGGGATCTCCGCGCAACGCGAGGAGGAGATCCCTCACTTCGTTCGGGATGACAGTGCTGTGTGCATAACGACTTCCGGGGCAGCATGCTAGGATTTCCTCGGCGTTTCCCACGGGAACCGGTAGGCCGTCAGCTTCAGTTCGTCCCGCATGGCCGCGACTTGTTTCTGAAGCTCCGGGTTGAGCGGCACGCCCTGGTCCTTCCGCTCCAGCCAGGCCAGGTGCTCCTTCTCGCCGCAGGTATAGATTCGCTCGGCGCCCGGCGCCTTCTTCGACGCGCGAAGCTGACGCAGGATGTCGCCCGTGGTCTTCCTGAACTCGTCGAGCGGCGTGAAGAACGAGATGTCGATCGCGATGAAGAAGTGACCAATCCGGTAGGGGATCTTGCGGCCCTGCTCGTCGAGGCCGAGCAGCATCTTCATGAACGCGCCCTGCTGGAGCGCGGCGGACATGACCTCGACTACCGTGGCGAACCCGTAGCCCTTGTAGCCCGCCGTCTCCTCGCCGATGCCCCCGAGCGGCGTCAGCGCCGCCCGGCTCTGAATCAGCGCGTCCAGGATGTCGGCCGAATTCGTCATGGTTTCGCCCCGGTCGTTGACGACCAGCCCGGGCGTGCACGCCTTTCCCTCGCGCGCGTACTGCTCGATCTTGCCGCGCTGGATGATCGAGGTCGCGTAATCGTTGACGAACGGGAAGGGCTCGTCCGTCGGGAAGCCGAACACCAGCGGGTTGGTGCCCAGCATGTTCTCCACCCCGAACGTCGGCGCGATGGACGGCCGCGCGTTGGTGCCGGTGATCCCGATCATCCCCGCGTCGCAGGCCATCATGGAGTAGTAGGCCGCGATCCCGAAGTGGGTCGAATTGCGGGCGACGACCATGCCCAGGCCGTGCGTCCGGGCCTTGGCGATGGCCATCTCCATGCAGCGCTTCGCGACGACCATGCCCATCCCGAGATGCCCGTCCACCACCGCCGTGGCCGCGCGGTCGGACACGATTTCGAATCGCGTGACCGGCTGCTGGATCCGGTCCTTCACGATCCGGTCGTAGTAGATGGACTTCAGCCGCCCGACGCCGTGGGAGTCGATGCCGCGCCTGTCCGCGGCCAGGATCACGTCCGCGCAGACCCGCGCGTCCGCCTCCGGCACGCCGACGCCCTTGAAGACGTCCACGGCGAACCGCTCCATGGTTTCGAAAGGTACCCAGCAGACGTCGTCGCTCATCATTCGGCCCTCCAGCTACGGCCTTCTTCTATACCG
This sequence comes from Kiritimatiellia bacterium, assembly GCA_018001225.1. NCBI lineage: Bacteria > Pseudomonadati > Kiritimatiellota > Kiritimatiellia > Kiritimatiellia bacterium. The sequence continues at coordinate 79,552 of JAGNIJ010000009.1, forward strand.
AATTGCGGCTTGCAGATCACGCAGATTGACGCGGGTTGCACGGCCGGACCTGTCAGCGGTTCCTCTCGCGCCCATGGGCGTTAATTAGCGGTTTACTTCGGGACGGGATTTTCCAATCATTGGAAACATGAAACAGGACGAGATTCTGGCGATTTTCCAGGACACCGGCGCGCTGCTCGAGGGGCACTTCGAGCTGCGGTCGGGGCTCCACAGCGACCGCTATTTCCAGTGCGCGCTGGTCCTGCAATACCCGCGGATCGCGGAGCGGCTCTGCGCCGCGCAGGCGGAGAAGGTTCGGGATCGGCTGGGCGCAGAGTACCGGCCGGGCGCCGTGATCTCGCCCGCGCTGGGCGGCATTCCCGTTGGCCATGAGCTGGGCCGCGCGTTCGGCGTGCGGGCGATCTTCGCCGAGAAGCAGGAGGGGAGCCTGGTCCTGCGGCGCGCTTTCGAGGTGCGGCCCGGCGAGCATTTCCTGGTCGCCGAGGACGTCGTCACCCGGGGCGGACGCGTCCACGAGGTCATGAGCATCGTGCGGGAGCGGGGCGGGATCGTGGACGGGGTCGCCGTCCTGGTTGACCGCAGCAGTGGCCAGTTCGCCTGCGAGCGGCCCGTGGTGTCCCTGCTTCAACTGGCGCCCGTGACCTGGGGGCCCGCCGAGTGCCCGTTGTGCCGGCAGGGTGTGCCGTTGCATCATCCGGGGAGCTGAAAACCGGCGCGGGAGTTCCGCCCTCCAGTGGGCCTTCGTGGAGGGGCGAGTTCCTGCGAGCCCGATTTGACAGCCTGCGGACTCGTGGTAGATTTCCCGTGCCGAAAGGCGATTTTTTTAGCCCGGAAATAGGACCGGATTGGTCGGATATCGTCGTGTTGAAGCTAAGCAAAAAGGTCGAGTACGCGCTGATGGCGCTGCTGCACATGGATGGCCGACGGGCGGACCTGGCGACGGCGAGAGAGATTGCCGACTCCTGCGGCGCGCCGCTGGAACTGCTGGGCAAGGTGCTGCAGGCGCTCGCGCGTGGGGGACTGATCGAGTCGGAGCAAGGCGTGCACGGCGGTTATCGCCTGGCGCGGCAAGCGGATCGGATCATGCTGGGCGAAGTGATCGAGGCCGTGGACGGGCCGGTGCATCTCGCCGCGTGCCAGGACGATCCGTCGCGGTGCGGGCAATACCCGACGTGCAACATCCGCCAGCCCGTGGTCCGGGTGCAGCGCGAGTTGCAGGACTACATGCACGGGTTGTCGCTGGCGTCGTTCCGGAAGGACCGGAGGGGAGCCGAGGTGAGCGCGAAATGAGCGATAAGCATCCTCCAGGACCGATCGAGCCGCTGCGGGAACAGGATATCCTGGAAGTCCTGCGACATGTGTTCGACCCGGAACTGCAGATGGACATCGTCGAACTGGGCCTAGTCTACGGCGTGGAGATTCTACCCGACGGCCGGGTAAAGGTAAACATGACGCTGACGTCGCCCGGCTGTCCCTATGGGCCGGAGCTGGTGGCCGAGGTCAAGGCCGTGCTCATGATGTCGCGTGGCGTGAAGGGCGTCGAGGTCAACGTGGTCTGGGAGCCGCCGTGGGGCCCGGAAAAGATGAGCGAGGCGGCGAGGCTGGATTTGGGGTTTGATGTGTGAAAGGGGACAGGGTTCAGGTGTCAGGGTTCAGGACCCGAACCCTGAACCCTTACCAGGGAGATGAGATATGAATGAATGCGGCGCGGATTTTGAAATCAAGGACCTGTGCGCGAGCGTCGAGGGCAAGCCGATCCTCAAGGGCGTGAACCTTCGGGTCAACCGCGGCGAGACGCACGCCCTGATGGGCCCGAACGGCTCCGGCAAGAGCACGCTGGCCAGCGTGATCATGGGCCATCCCGGCTACGAGGTCACCGGCGGCCAGGTTTGCTTCAAAGGTCAGAACATCCTCGAGCTCGAAACCGAGGAGCGCGCGCGGCTGGGCATTTTTCTGGCGTTCCAGTACCCGGTCGCCATCCCCGGCGTGACGGTCGCGAAGTTTCTCAAGACCGCCGCCGACGCCATGCGGCCGGGCGGCGAGAAGATCAGCTCCGCGGCCTTCCTTAAAGAGTTGCGCGAGTACATGGCGTTCCTGGAAATGGATCCCGCGTTCATCAACCGGTTCCTGAACGACGGCTTTTCCGGCGGCGAGAAGAAGCGGATGGAGATCCTCCAGATGCTGGCCCTCAAGCCCGCGATGGCGGTCATGGACGAGACGGATTCCGGCCTGGACATCGACGCGCTGAAGATCGTGTCCAAGGGCGTCAACCGGCTGGTCGGCCCGGAGTTCGGGCTCCTGCTGATCACGCACTACGAGCGGATGCTCCGGTACATCAAGCCGGACCACCTGCACATCCTGATGGACGGCCGCATCGTCCACTCGGGCGGCCCGGACCTGGTCAAACGCCTCGAGGAAAAGGGCTACGACTGGGTGAGGCAGGAGTTCGGGCAGGAGGTCCTGGCGCAATGACCACCCCGGACAGCCCGGATGTTCTGCAGGGCGACTACAAGTACGGCTTCTACACCGACATCGAGGCCGACTCCGCGCCCAAGGGGCTGAACGAGGACATCATCCGGTTCATCTCGCGGAAAAAGGGCGAGCCGGACTGGATGCTCGAGTGGCGCCTGAAGGCCTACCGCGGGTGGCTGAAGAAGAAGGAGCCGCGCTGGGCGTACCTCGACTACCCGCCGATCGATTACCAGGACATCTGCTACTATTCCGCGCCGAAGACCGGGCCGGCCGGCGAGGTGGATGACGAACTGCGCAAGACCTTCGAGCGGCTCGGCATCCCGCTCGACGAGCGCAAGCGGCTGGAGGGCGTCGCCGTGGACGCCGTGTTCGACAGCGTCTCCGTGGCCACGACCCACAAGGACCTCCTGGCCGAGAAAGGCATCATTTTCTGCCCCATTTCCGAGGCGATCCGCGAGCACCCGGAGCTGGTGCGGCAGTATCTCGGCAGCGTCGTGCCGCCGGCGGACAACTTCTTCGCCGCGCTCAACTCCGCCGTCTTCACCGACGGGTCGTTCTGCTACATCCCGAAGGGCGTGCGCTGCCCGATCGAGCTGTCCACCTACTTCCGTATCAACGCGCGGAACACGGGCCAATTCGAGCGGACGTTAATCGTCGCCGACGAGGGGAGCTACGTGTCCTACCTGGAGGGCTGCACGGCCCCGCTGCGCGACGAGAACCAGCTCCACGCGGCGGTGGTCGAGCTCGTCGCGCTGGACGACGCGCAGATCAAGTACGCGACCGTGCAGAACTGGTACGCGGGCGACAAGGAGGGGCGCGGCGGCATCTACAACTTCGTCACCAAGCGCGGGCACTGCCGTGGCAAGCGGTCGCGCATCTCATGGACCCAGGTCGAGGTCGGCTCGGCGATCACGTGGAAGTACCCGAGCTGCGTCCTGGAGGGCGAGCACTCGGTCGGCGAGTTTTATTCCGTGGCCCTGACCAACCACCGGATGCAGGCGGACACCGGGACGAAGATGATCCACGTTGGCAGCCACACCCGCAGCACGATCGTGTCCAAGGGCATCTCCGCCGGCGAGTCGGTCAACAGCTACCGCGGCCTGGTGCAGGTGCTGCCCGGCGCGGCCGGCTGCCGGAACCACTCGCAGTGCGATTCCATGCTGATCGGGGACCAATGCAAGGCCAACACGTTCCCCGTGGTCGAGGCGGAAAACGGCACTGCGGTGATCGAGCACGAGGCGACGACCTCGCGGATCAGCGAGGACCAGCTCTTCTACCTCAAGAGCCGCGGGATCACGGAGGAGGACGCCGTCTCGCTGGTGGTCAACGGGTTCTGCAAGGAAGTCTTCAAGCAGCTGCCGCTGGAGTTCGCCGTCGAGGCGGTCCGGCTGCTGGAACTGAAACTGGACAAGAGCATCGGGTAGCCCATGAGCGACGCGATTTCACAGGAATACATCGGGGATTTCGACGAGGCGCGCTTCCGCGAGGTGCTCAACGGACTCGGCGGTCGCGAGGCCCGGGAGAAGGCCTTCGAGCTGTATCGCCGGGCCGAGGCGCCTCACGGATTCATCGAAGAGTGGCGGCGGACCGACCCGGCCTGGTTCCCGCTCGGACGCCTGGCCTTCGACCCGGCGCTGGGGCGGGGGAAGGACGGCGCGGGCGCCGGGCCGGAGGACGACCGGTTCGACGCGGTGGTGTCGATCGGCGATGCCGGGATAAGCGTCCGGGACGTGTCGGGCGCGATCCAGGCCGGGCGGCTGGTGGTCGATTCGCCGGATGCGGCCGATCTCCTGCAGCGGTCGGTGGACCTGGGCGTCAAGAGCGCCGCGCCGAACAAGCTGGCCCTGCTCCAGGCGGCCTTCTGGAACGTCGGCGTCCGGCTTCGCGTGCCCGACGGCGTGGAGTTGGAGCGCGGCGTGCTGGTCCGCGCGGCCTTCTCGAAAGACGGCTCCGTCGTGATCCCGCGCATCGTCGTCGAAGCCGGGCGCGGCAGCCGGGCGGTGATCCTGGAAGAGCTCTCGTCGCCGGGTGACCGGGCCGTGCTGGTCGCGGCGTCGCGCGAGATGAGGGCGGGCGAGAACGCGAGCCTCCAATACGTCACGCTCCAGGAACTGGGCGGGCGGTCGCTGTACCTGGCCGACGACCGCGCGCGCGCGGGGCGGAACGGGCGGGTCCATTGGATCGGCCTCCACTTCGGCGCACAGCTCGGTAAGATGAACTTCAGCGGCGAGGTGGCGGGCGAGGGCGGGGCGGCGGAACTGGACGGCCTCTACTTCGCCTCGGGCGAGCAGCACCTGGACCAGCGCACCCTGCAGATCCATTCCGCGCCGCACACGACCAGCAACCTGCTGTACAAGGGGGCGGTGCGCGATCGCGCGCGGTCGGTCTATCAGGGACTCATCATCGCGCGACCCGGGGCGGTCAAGGTGGACGCCTACCAGAAGAACAACAACATCGTGCTCAACGAGGGGGCGCGGGCGGACTCGCTGCCGGGCCTGGAGATCGACACGGACGACCTCAAGTGCAGCCACGGCTCGACCATCGGCAACCTTGACGCGGAGCAGGTATTTTATTTACGTACGCGGGGCATGGACGAGCGGGACGCGCGGCGGACGCTCCTGAAGGGTTTCTTCCAGGAGATTGCGTCGCGGGTGCCCTTCGAGTGCGTCCGGGAGCGGATCGAGCGGCACGTGGGGGAGAAAATCGGCGGGTAGCGGCGTCGCGGGAGCTCCGCCCTCCACTTTTTTCGAGGTGGAGGGGCGAGCTAAGCGAGCCCGCTTGAAAAATGGGGTGAAGTCATGGCGGACTGGGTGCAGATTGCCGAAACGAAGGAATTCGAGGCGACGGATCGGAAATACGTGGAGTTGAGCCCCATGAAACACATCGGGCTGTTCAAGGTCGGCGGGGAGTACTTCGCGATAGACGCGTGGTGCAGCCATGCCCGGGCGTCGCTGGTCCACGGGGAGGTGGAGGGCCACGAGGTGCAATGCCCGCTGCACGGGGCGCGGTTCGACCTGCGGACGGGGCTTCACTTGAGCCCGCCGGCCACGCGGCCGGTGGCACGCTATGATGTCAAAGTGGAAGATGGGAAAATCCTGGCAAAAGTTTGAAGGCCGTTCTGTCGGCGGAACCGGCTCCAGCGCCGGAGCTACAGAGCGGAATGGTTCGACTATGAGCATCGCGAAGGATACGCCGAACACCCTGGCCGCCCTCGTGCATTGCGCCTGCCACGAGCAGGCCGCCGGCGGGCCGTTCGATCCTCTGCGCCTGCGCAAGGACTTTCCTATCCTGACCCTGACCGTGCACAAGGACAAGACGCTGGCGTACCTCGACAACGCGGCGACGACCCAGAAGCCGGCCTCCGTCGTGTGCGTCCTGTGCGAGTACTACCAGGCCTGCAACGCCAACGTGCACCGCTCGCTGCACTACCTGGCCGAGCAGGCGACGCAGCGGTTCGAGGAGGCCCGGAAGAAAATCCAGCGTTTCATCGGCGCGCCGAGCGAGCGGTCGGTCATCTTCACGCGCGGCACGACGGAGGGCATCAACCTGGTGGCCCAGGCGTGGGGCCGTCGGAACCTGAAGTCCGGCGACGAGATCGTGCTGACGGGGATGGAACACCACAGCAACCTGGTGCCTTGGCAGCTCGTGGCCCGGGAGACGGGTGCGAAGCTGAAGTTCGTGCCCGTCCTCGACGACGGCACGCTGGACCTCGGGGAGTACGAGCGGCTCTTGAAGGGCCGGGTGAAACTCGCCGCCTTCACGCATATCTCCAACGTGCTGGGCACGGTCAACCCGGTGAAACAGATGACCGCGATGGCGCACGCCGCCGGGGCGTTGGTTCTGGTGGACGCCGCGCAGAGCGTGCCCAACCGGCCGGTCAGCGTGGCGGACATCGATTGCGATTTCCTGGCGTTTTCCGGGCACAAGATGCTCGGTCCGACCGGCATCGGCGTGCTGTACGGCCGGCTTGAAATCCTCGAAAGCATGGAGCCGTTCCTGGCGGGCGGCGAGATGATCAACCGGGTGACGCTGGAGGAGTCCACGTGGGCCGACCTGCCGCAGAAGTTCGAGGCGGGCACGCCGCACGTCAGCGGGGCGATCGGGCTGGGCGTGGCGGTGGATTACCTGCAGCGGGTCGGCATGGACACCATCCGCGCCTACGACGAGCAATTGGCGCGGGCGCTGATTTCGCGATTGGAGGCCGTGTCCGGCGTGCGGGTTTTCGGCCGCGCGCCCGAGCGGGGCGGGGCGGTGTCGTTCGAGGTCGAGGGCGTGCACCCGCACGACCTGGCGCAGTTCTGCGACAAGGACGGCATCGCGATCCGGGCCGGGCATCTCTGCGCCCAGCCGCTGATGCGGCGGCTCGGTGTGCCCGCCGTCAGCCGGGCCAGCGTGTACTTTTATAATCTCGAGGAAGAGCTGGATCGCCTGGTCCAGGCCATCCGAAAGGCGAAGGCGTTCTTCCATGGAACTTGACGAACTCTACCAGGACATCCTCCTGGACCATTTCAAGCATCCCCGGAACTACGGGCCGCTGCCGGATGCCGAGGTGCTCGTGGACGAGCTCAATCCAACCTGCGGCGACCATATCCGGCTGGCCGCGCGACTGGAGAGCGGGCGCGTGGCGGAGGTCCGGTTCGACGGCAAGGGCTGCGCCATCAGCCTGGCCTCGGCGTCCATGATGAGCGAGTTGATGCGCGGCCTGACGCCGCAGGAGGCCCGGGCGCGCGCCGCGGATTTCGTGGCGTTCATGCGGGGGGAGAAAGAACTGGACGAAGAATCGCTGGGCGACCTGGCCGCCCTGGCCGGGGTGCGCCAGTTCCCCCTGCGCATCAAGTGCGCGACCATGAGCTGGCATGCCCTGGAGAAGGCGCTGGGGAAGCTCCGGGCTTGATCGCGACCCATTTCCGCCGACAGAGCGGCGGAACTACAGGGCCGTCTTTTCCTGAAAAATAGCTGTAGCTCCGGCGCTCTGGCGCCGGAGGATCCCGGGGTGTTGCACTTGATTGAATAAACCGCTCCCCCCCTCCGTCTCACTGTGTGGAACGAAACAGAAGGAGGCGGCCATGAAGACGATGCGGATTTTGGCGGTGCTGGCGGTCGCGGCGGCGGGGGTGCTGCCGCAGCGGGCGGAGGCGATCAACAAGGAATGGTCCGCCGTCCTGGGGTTCCTGGGCGGATACATGGTGGCCAACGGCGGGCTCGATGGATCGCGGTCGTGCTACGTGGAACGGCCGGTGTATGTCGAGCGGCCCGTCTACCCGGTGTACGTCGAGCGGCCGGTGTATGTCGAGCCGGCGCCGGTGATCATCGAGGAGCCGGCGGGCTACTACGAATGGCGCCCGCAGCGGGTCTGGGTCCAGGGCTGCTGGGTGTACTCCGTGGATAACTGGGGCGCCCGGCGGCGGGTATGGCAGCCGGGTTACTACCGGACGCACCAGGCGAGGGTCTGGGTGCCCGCGCCCCGCGTGGTGCGGCGGCATCATCCGCGCTGGTAAAACAGGGATGGTGGCCGTCGCGCTCCCGCGCGACGGCCACCCGCGTGCGGAGCGCGCGGGCCACCGTTCATTTCTTCCAGAACCCGGGCAGCAGCATCACGAGGACCGTATAGAGTTCCAGGCGGCCCAGCAGCATGCAGACGATGAGCACCGCCTGCCCGGCGGGCGGGATGGTGGCGTAGGTGCTCATCGGGCCCACCAGACCCAGGCCCGGGCCGATGTTGCCCAGGGTGGCGGCGACGGAGGAGGCTGCGGTCTGGAAGTCCGGCGTGAAGAAGCACATGACGGCCGTGCCGACCAGGAACAGCATGACGAAGATGGTCACGAAGGCCGTGATGCTGGAGACCACTTCCGGCTCCAGCCGCTCCTCGCCCAACCGGACGCGCAGCACGGCCTGGGGCTGCATGAACAGGCGGATCTCCCGCCCGATGGCTTTCAGCAGGACGAACAGCCGGACCACCTTGATCCCGCCACCCGTGGACCCCGAGCATCCGCCGACGAACATCAGAAGCACCAGCGCGAACTTCAGGATGACCGGCCATTGCTCGAAATCGGCCGTCGTGAACCCGGTGGTGGTCATGATCGATGTCACCTGGAAGAACCCGAGCCGCAGGGCATGGAGCGCGCCCATGTCCAGGCGCGCGTGCAGGATGAGCGAAACGAACAACGCGGCGCCCGCCCAGAGCGTCAGGTAGAAGCGGAACTCCGGGTCCCGGAAATACGAGCCGACTTTCCCGCGCAGCGCCCGGTAATGGAGGGCGAAGTTGACGGCCGCCAGGAACATGAACACCGTGATCACGGCCTCGATGTACGGGCTGCGGTAGGCCGCGATGCTCGCGGTGCGCGTGGAGAATCCTCCCGTGGCCATGGTGGCGAAGCTGTGACACACCGCGTCGAACCAGGTCATTCCGCCGAGGCGCAGCAGCACGGCTTCGACGACGGTGAAGAGGACATACACGCCCCAGAGCCACTTGGCCGTGGTCGTGATGCGCGGCGTCAGGCGGTCCTTGGAAGGGCCCGGCATCTCCGCGCGGAAGATCTGCATGCCCCCGACGCCCAGGAAGGGCAGGATCGCGATGCAAAGGACCAGCACGCCCATGCCGCCGAAGAAATGGGTCATGGCTCGCCAGAAGAGAATGCCGCGGGGCAGGCCTTCCAGCACCTCGATAACCGAGGCCCCGGTTGTGGTATAGCCGGACATGGCCTCGAAGAACGCGGAGATGGGGTGGGGGATGATCCCGGAAAGCACGAAGGGCGCGGCGCTGAAAACGGAGGCGAACAACCAGCCCAGGGTCACGATCCCGAACCCGTCGCGCCGGGTCAGCTCCGTGTCGCCGCGGGTGGCCATTTTCAAGATCAAGCCGAAGAGCAGCGTACCCAGGCAGGAAAAGCCCAGGGCCAGTTGGGCCAGCGGGGGATCCCCGGCATAGAGAGAGACACCCCATGCGGCGGCCATGCCGCCCGCGATCACGAGCAGCATGTGCGACACGAGATGAAAAACGACCCGGAAATTCATCCGCTATTTCTTCCAGAAGCTGGGGAAGAATAGCGCGAGGAGGGTGTAGAACTCAAGCCGTCCCAGCAGCATGCACAAGATCAGCACGATTTTGCCCCCTGACGGTATGGCGGCGTAGTTCTGCATCGGGCCCACGAGGCCCAGTCCGGGCCCGACACCGCCCATGGTGGCGATGACGGAGGAGATGGCGGCCAGCAAGTCCTTCGTGAAATGGGTCATGATGACCGAGGCCACGGCCAGGGCCATCAGGTAGAGCACGATGTAGCCCAGGATGGTGGAGACAATTTCATCGTCCACCGGTTCCCGGTTTACCTTGATCTGCACCACGGCTTGCGGGTGCATGAAAAGCCGGATGCGGCGCGCTATTTTCTTGAAGGCCACGAGGATGCGCATGTGCTTGATGCCGCCGCCCGTCGAACCCACGCAGCCGCCGACCAGCATGGCCAGGAGCAATACCAGCTTCGAGGTGGCGGGCCACTGGTCGAAGTCGGCTGTCGCGAAGCCGGTGGTGGTGGCCAGGGAGGTGAAGGAAAACACGCTGTTGCGCAGCGCCGTGCCGAAGGAGGGGTACATCGTGCGCCACGTGTTGAGCGTCACGACCAGGCACCCGACCAGCCAGAACCCCATGAAGAACCTGAACTCGGAATCGCGGTACGCCCCCCGCAGGTCGCCGCGCAGCGCCCGGTAGTGAAGCGCATAGTTCGCGGCACCGATCAGCATGAAGACGATGATGACGATTTCGATATAGAGGCTGTTGTATGCGGCGATGCTGGCCGTGCGCGTAGAGAAGCCGCCCGTGGCGAGCGTGGCGAATGAGTGGCAGACCGAATCGAACCAGGGCATGCCGCCCAGGCGCAGGAGAACGATTTCTACCACGGTGATCAGCACGTACACACCCCACAACAGCTTGGCGGTGCTTGCGATGCGCGGGGTCAGGCGGTCCTTCGACGGTCCGGCCACCTCGGCCCGGAAGAGCTGCATGCCGCCCCCGCCGAGGATCGGCAGGATGGCGACGCAGAGAACCAGGATGCCCATGCCGCCGAGGAAGTGGGTTGTGGCGCGCCACAGCAGGATGCCCTTGGGGAGCGGTTCGAGCGTGGCCAGCACAGACGCCCCGGTCGTGCTGAAACCGGAAATGGTCTCGAAGAGGGCGGAAACCGGTTCGCGGATGACTCCGGAGAAGAGGTACGGCAGCGCACCGAAGGCCATGGCCGCGATCCAGCCGAGTGTGCCGACGCCGATACCGTCCCGCCACGAGAGATCGACCGGCCCGCGCGTGACGAGATGCCCGACGACGGCCACGACGAGGGTAATGGCCGCGCCCAGGCCCAGGGCGGAAGGGGCGGGGGCGGGATCGTCGAAATACAGTGAAACGCCCCAGCAGGCCGCCATGCTGGCCCCGATCATGAGCAGCAGGTACGTGATCAGGTGAAATACCGCGCGACCGTTCATGGGCGATCCGGTTATTTCCTGAACAGCGAGGCCAGTTTGTTGACGGCCTCCGGCGGGGAGAACAGCACCAGCCGGTCGCCCGCCGCGAGCAACAGGTCGCCGGTGATGCTCAGGACCTTGTCGTCCCGCAGGCCGGCGGCGAGGGTGACGCCCGCGGGGAGGGAAAGGTCCTTGACGGCCTTGCCGACCCACTTGCCGCGCGGGGAGAGCACGACCTCCAGCAATTCGCCCGGCAGCTTGTGGAACAGGGCGGCGGCCTTGACGTGCTTGCCGCGAACGAAATGCAGGATGGCGTTGATCATTGAAAGGGGCGGGCTGACCACGTGGTCGAGCAGGCTCAAGCTGTCGATGATCGGCACGTATTCCGGCTTGTTGACCTGCGCGAGCGTGAAGCGGGCCCCGAGCTTGGCGGCGAGCAGGCAGCCGATGATGTTGCTTTCGTCGTCAGGGGTGGCGGCTACAAAGGCGGTGTTCTGGCCGAGGCCGGCCTCGGTCTGGGTTTCGTCGTTCATCGGGTCGCCGCGGATGACCAGGGTGCGGCCGAGGATGCCGGAGCAGTATTCCGTACGCTCCTCGTCGGGCTCGATCAGGACCACCTGCATGGGGGTCTTTTCCAACAATTGGGCGAGGCGGACGCCGACATCGCCGCCGCCCGCGATGACCACCTTTTGGAAACTGGAATGCTCCGGCCAAGCCCACTCCAGGAATGCGTTCACGTCGTCGGGCGGGCCGACGAAATAGATCTCGTCGCCGACCATGAACTGCGAATCGCCGCGCGGGACGAGTAATTCGTCCCCGCGCTTGCCGGCGATGAAACGGATGGTCTGGAGCAATTCCGGTTTCGGGAACGCCTTCAGGGGTTCCCGGATGAGCGGGCTGTCCATGTGCACCCGGATTCCGGCCGATAGCACTCGGTCTTCGAGCAAGTCCACCGCCTCCAGCGTGCCGGGCATCCGGAGGACATTAAACAACTCGCAGGCGCACTCATCTTTCTGGCTGACGACCAGGTCGATGCCCAGTTTATGCAGGTCGTATCCTTCGGGGGGGCGCAGGTAATCCAGATTCGAGACCCGGGCGACCTTGTGAGGCACGCCGGCCAGATGGGCCATGACACAGGCCAGAAGATTCACCTCGTCGCGGTCTGTCACGGCCACCAGCAGGTCGGCCTTTCGAATCTCGGCTTTCTCCAAGATGGCCGGACTCGCACCCGAGCCGCGGACCGTCATAATATCCAGGTAGGACTGTACTTCCGTCAGAGGCTCCTGCCGATTGTCCACCAGCACGACATCGTGCTTTTCATCGCACAGCTTCTCCGCAAGATTCCGCCCGGCATTGCCTGACCCAACAATGAGAACCCTCATGAGAGCCGCCTTTCCAGCGGACCGATCTGCGATATATCTGCTTCACAGACAATGTTTTGAGACATATTGTCAGCCGCGTTCGGTTGCCCTGACGCACCTGAAATTGGAGTCTGAAGTCTAGTTCGGGCCGCCCGTAAATCAAGTTTATTCCGGCCCGTCCAGCCAGACCCGAAGAAAATAGGTGTCAGTTTCGGGCGTGTTTGTGAAGCATGTAGTGTAACCACTTGAAGATAATTGTGTTGCAGATTGCCATTCTGATTGAAACGGGTCGGTCGTCCATTCCAGGTTGTAGGCGGCTCCGTGTGTGCTGGACCAGGTGATCACGGGTTGGCCGCCTTCGGAAACGGCCGCTCCGACGAATTCCACGGATTCCGGATGGCATTCCAGCATGCCCGCGTCATAACCGGCCCCGTAAACGGATTCATCCTCCACATCGATCCCGAGGATCGACTCCAGGCTGGCCAGCAAGTTCATCGCGGCCTGGGGGGTGTCCGCGACATCGACGGCGGGGCTGTTCAAGTAGAGGTGGAAATCGCCCGCGGCTTCGTCCGCCACGGTGTCCCTATCCGGCGAGGCATCCCGGCCATGGTCTTCCCAGGGGGTCAGGTCCCGGATTTCCGCCGTGTTGGTGTAGAGGTTGTGCCGCCAGGATTCGGCTTCGCTGTCCCACCGGTGGTAATGCCGCATGGCCGCGGCGCCCTCGCCCCTGACCTGGTACACGTTGAAGTCCGCCCGCAGGCGGGTCATCTCGTTGCTGGGGGCGCGGATGGAGAGGCCGGAATCCGCGTAGATGCTGCTGTTGGTCTGGTGGACCAGAAGCAAGTTGTTGAAGGCGACGCTGTTCGAGTTCAGATCCGGCATGGCGGAGAGCTGTCCGTCCAGCGAAAGGCCGTGAGGCTGGCCGGCGGACACGTTGTTGAACAGGGCCATGTCGCGGCTGTGGGCGATAAAGAACCCGGCGTAGCCGTTCCGGTAGGCGGCATTCCGGTAATACACCACGGCATAGTGGTCCGTGGTCGGGCTGCGGACGATATCCGTGTAGGTTCCAAACCCGGCGAACCGGCCCCGGCTGTTGTCCCACCAGTTGATCTGGCTGACGGGGAAGGTCCAGCCCGGGTTGTCCCGGAAGGTGTTCCGCATGACCAGGATCCGGCTGCTCGCGCCGCCGCTGGCCCAAACCTTGAACCCCGCGCAGTCCGCCGCCCCGAACGCGCAGCGCTCGAACAGGTTGCCGAGGATCAGGCTGTCCGACTCCTCGCCGTAGGCCAGGACCAGGCCGTTCTGCTGGACGTCGTGGACGTGGTTGCCCTCGAAAAGCAGGCGGTGCGGATCGGTGATCAGCAGGCCGATCCCCTGGTCGATGCGCGACGCGAACCCGAGATGATGAAACGTGTTGCTCCGGATCAGCAGCGTCGAGATGCCCACCCGGGCCGTCACCCCGGTGTCGAACAGGGTCAGGATCGCCGGGCTGTCGCACGGCCCGATGTCCGAACTCTGGAGGGTGAGGTTGCTGACGATTCCCAGCGCGGCGTTGGCGTACAGGCGGAAGGCGATCGGCACGTCACGGATCGTCAGGCGGTCGAATACGAGCCCGCGGCTGTCGCCGTCCCAGTTCTGGATCCAGAATGCGCCTTCGTTGCCGGTGTAGCCGCCCTCGAGGTTGGTGAGGTCCTGGAGGACCAGGTCCTCGACGCGGATGTGCGACCGGTGCTGGAGATTGAACCCGATACCGCGCCGCGCGATTTCGAGGTCCAGGTTGGTCGGGTGGCTGTTGTTCGGCGGCCAGAGGTAGAGCCGGTTCGTGGTGCCGATCCGGACGATGCTCCACTCGCCGGTCCGGTCGAGGCACTGCGGCGGGCCTTCGACGTAGTACTTGGTGTTGGAGCCCAGCGTGTAGAGCGTGGTCGAGGCGAAGCGCACGTAGCCCGAGGCGGCCCCGTGCTGCGTGATGGTCCGCCGGTACGTGTCGTGGGCCTGCTGGTGGTCGGTGGCGACCACGACGGCGCCGGTGAGGAAGGAATTGGTGAACCCGTTGATCCAGCCCAGGTGGCCGGTCTGGACGTCCGGGTAGGCGCCCGCCGGATCGGTCGTCGCGTCCCAGAGCCGGTCCGTGGACCCGGCGTCGGCCTGCCACCAGTTCTCGTGGTATTTCCAGTCCGTGGTCACGGTCCAGTCCGGCTCGCGCGCCCTGGGCAGCGCCATGCGGTTGGTCCCGTCCACCCAGGTGATCCGGGAGGGCAGATTGGTCCAGCCCGTCAGGGCCGTGTAGTAGATGTTGCTGGGCGCGACGCTGGCCGGAAGGCGGATGGTGTTGTTGGTCAACCGGACCCAGGTCAGGGTCCGGGACGAGACGGCGCCGGAGAGGATCGCGCGGGCCCCGTTGGACGTTTCGCCGCGGAAGATGATGGGGGACGCCTCCGTGCCGCTGTTGGTCGGCCCGACGGTTTCGCGGTAGGTGCCGGGCGCGATATGGACAATCCGGCCGGGCACGGCACTGGTGGCGGCGCGCTGGATCGTGCGCCAGGCCTGGGTCGGGGTCAGCCCGGAGGCGCTGTCCGATCCCGCCGCGGCATCCACGTAGCGGTGCGTCTGGGCCCGGGCCGAAAGCGCCAGAGCGGCCAGGAGCGTTATGGCGCCGGATCGCATCAGTTCCAGCGTACCCGTTTCCGCGCGGCCTGTAAAAACAAGCCGGCGACCGACATGCCGGCGGCCCGCGCCCGCCCTGAAGCATTCCACACTTTGCAAGGTGTGAAAGGTTGAAAACGGGAGACCGGGTAAAAAAGGGAGCGATGGGAAGGGGGGCCAGACACTTCTTTACGCGGCGGAAGGGCGGCGCTACTCTGCCCCTTTCAAACCAGACGGGGGGAATCGCCTATGAAATGCCTGCTGGCCGGCATCGCGCTCGCATGGGGTGGAATCGCGGCCGCCGCGGAGGAGCCCGGCGCTCCGGAGGACGCCCCGCAGGTGGCCGTCGAG
The DNA here is from genome assembly GCA_018001225.1 of Kiritimatiellia bacterium. NCBI lineage: Bacteria > Pseudomonadati > Kiritimatiellota > Kiritimatiellia > Kiritimatiellia bacterium. Next base: position 94,827 of record JAGNIJ010000009.1, read on the forward strand.
GCCCTGCGGCAGCTCTCGGCCGAGGTCCAGGAAATCCTGGCCCGCGAGAACGTCCAGTCGATGTTCGATCGCACCGCGCGCCTCAAGGATCTGGGCCTGTCCTACCAGCCCGACCTGCTCGCTCCCGGCCGGCCGGACCCGTCGTGGGCCCGCTGCCAGCTCCAGCAGTTCGCGGGCCTCAAACTGTTCGACGTCGTCTATGCCATCGCCTTCCAGAAGCGGCAGGAAACCGCCGACGCCATGCAGTGCCTCGACGAAATCGTCACCGCCCTGGACCTGCGCTCGCACGCCGACTTCAGCGGCCGCTCGTACGCGATCCTGAAGAAGGCCGCGGAGGATCCCGGGGCGATCGACGTCCGGCAGACGCTGAACGAGCTGGCCGACAGCCTGGTGGCCGAAATCCCCGTCGCCCTGTCGAGCCCGGTCACGGCGCACTTCCTGATGGACTCGCTCTACGGGTTCTCCATCGAGGCCGCCCATGTCATGGGCTACTTCCAGCGCCACGACGCCACCGGGAAGCTGCGCGCGCAACTCTACGACGAGCCCGCGCGACCCGGCCGCGAGCCGTGGATGCAAATGGTCCTGCGCGCCTTCGCCGCCTTCGAGCGGCAGGCCGCCGCGCTGGGCATCGACTGCGACGCGCCGGGCAAGCTGGACGTCGTGCGCAGCATCGCCCAGGTGGTGGAGGACGAGCAGGCCGGCCGGATCCCGGAGGAGAACCGCGCCGCCATCTGGGACGAGATCGGGGAGCAGATTGCCGCGATGCGCCGGTCCATCCTGCGCGCTGGTGTCGGGAACTGACCTCCGCGGGGCCGCGCCATGATCGCCGAACCCGTCCTTAACGGGCTGCTGCACTTCTTCGCGCTGGCCGCCGCGCCGCTGCGCGGCGGCGCCCGCGAGGCCGCCCGCCGCCGGACGCTGGATTACCTCAACAATCACGTCGGGCTCGCGGACGCGGGCGTGTACATCGGGCTCTACCAGGACTTGACCGAGCTGCACGAGGGCGCGGACGAGGCCGCGCTACTCCGCGCCGCGGAGGAGATCGTCGCCCCGCTGAAACCGCGATTGCGCGGCGCCGAGCGGATGGCGGCGGTCCTCCATATCCTGGACCTGGCCGGGGCGGTGGCGCCGCATTCCGAATGGCCCGCCCGGCTCGCCCGGCAGCTGGGCCGGGACCTGGACCTGGACGCGGAGACCGGCCGCATCCAGGAGTTCCTCGCCCATCCGCCCGGCCCCGGCGGGCGATGGATGGGGGACGGCGAGTTTCACGGCCGGCTCGCGGTCCTGGCGCTGGGCGTCGAGCGGCTGATCCTCGTGCAGCCCTCCGGGAACGAGCCGGTCTGGCTGGAGGGGCATCCGCTGGAGGCGGGCCGGGGCTGGCTCCTGCATCCCGGCCAGGTCCTGCGCGACCGGTGGGGCAGCGAACGGTCCCACGCGGCCGTCGCCGCGGCCGTTCGCGGGGATGCCGCCGCGGGCCCGGTCCTGGATTTCCGCGGCGCGAACCTGTCCTACCGGTTCCCGGACGGCCGCTACGGCCTTCACGATTTTTCCTTCGCCGAGCGGAGCGGCCGGCTCGTGGGCATCATGGGCGCCAGCGGCGCGGGCAAGTCCACCCTGCTGAACATCCTCAACGGCACGCTGCGCCCCGGCACGGGAGAGGTCCGGCTCAACGGGCGCGATATTCACGCGGGGCCGGGCGCCGCCGAGGGGGTGATCGGGTTCGTGCCGCAGGACGACCTGCTGTTCGAGGACCTGACCGTCTTCGAGAACCTCGACTATGCCGCCCGGCTCTGCCTGGCCCACCTGGACGAGGCGGAGCGGACGGCCCGCGTCCGGTCCCTGCTGACCGAGCTCGGCCAGGCGGACATCGCGGGGCTCAAGGTCGGCTCCCCGCTGCAGCAGGCCATCAGCGGCGGCCAGCGCAAGCGGCTGAACATCGCCCTCGAACTGATCCGCGAGCCGACCGTGCTGTTCGTGGACGAGCCTACGTCGGGCCTTTCCTCCGCCGATTCCGCGACGGTGATGAGCCTGCTCAAGGAACAGGCCGCGCGGGACAAGCTGGTGTTCGTGGTGATCCACCAGCCCTCCTCGAAGCTATTCCGCCTCTTCGACGCGCTGTGGATTCTCGACCTGGGAGGCTGGCCCGTCTTCACCGGCACGCCCGTCGAGGCCGTGGCCTATTTCCGGGATCGCGGGAATCTGCCGGGCGCCTGGGAATCCATCTGCCCGGGCTGCGGCAGCGTGAACCCCGAGCAGATTTTCGACATCCTCGAGGCCCGGACCGTCGATCACGCCGGGCAGTCCACCCGCCGGCGCCGGGTCTCGCCGGAGCAGTGGAACGAGCGATACCGCGAGGTCGAGGCGGAGCGCGCCCGGCCGCCGCCGCCCGCGGACCTCCCTCCGCCGGTCCCCAGCCTGCGGCGGCCCGGCCGGCTGGGCCAGTTGGCGGTCTTCTTCCGGCGCAACGTCCGGGCGCGCCTGGCCAATGCCGCCTATCGGTTGGTCACCCTCCTCGAGCCGCCGGTCCTCGGGCTGCTGACGGGCCTGGTCTCGCGCGGCGCGTTCGGCGGGGGCGCCTCGTTCCACGAGAACAACAACGTGCACGTGTTCTTCTTCATGAGCGTCATCGTCGCGGTGTTTCTCGGTTTGAGCGTCAGCGCCGAGGAGATCTGCCGCGACGCGCGCATCCTGCGGCGCGAGCGCTTCCTTCACTTGAGCTGGTGGAGCTACATCGAGTCCAAGACCCTCTACCTGGCCCTCGTGGCGGCCCTCCAGATGGCCCTCTTCGTCCTCGTCGCCTTCCCGCTCGTCGGGATCCCCGGCCTGCTGTTCCGGGGCTGGGCGGCGCTCTTCCTGTGCGCGTTCTGCTCCGGGCTGCTGGGCCTGAACATCTCCGCGTCCTTCCGCTCGGCCGTGACGATCTACATCCTCATCCCGCTGCTCATCGTGCCCCAGATGCTGCTCGGCGGCGTGGTGATCCCGTACGACGATCTCCTCGCGCCGCGGTCGCGAGCGCGGGAGGTCCCGTGGTACGCCAACCTCATGCCGCCGCGCTGGGGCTACGAGGCGCTCGTCGTGGAGCAGTACCTGCGCAATGCCTACATGCGCCCCCTGGCGGAGGCGGACGCGCGGCTGCGCCTGGCCGAGTTCGACCTGGACCACTACCTGCCGGAGCTGGTGGGACTCCTCCAGTCGATCCCCTTGCTGCGGGAGGAGGGGCGGACCGATGCGCTGGCCGCGCGGCAGCGCATCCTGACGAACGAGCTGGCCCGCCTGGAACAGCGCATGGACCGGCCGGCCGGCGCGGGCGGATCCGACCTGTTCGACGACGCGGGGCGGGCCCGGGCGGAGGAGTACCTGGCGGCCTGCCGGCAAACCGTGTTCGAACAGCGCCGGGCCGCCGCCGCGGACAAGCGGGCGATCCTGGACCGGCTGGAAGCGGAGCTCGGCGCGGAAGGCCTGGAGCGGCTCAAGCGGCGGAACACGAGCCGTTCCATCGAGAAGCAGGCCCTCAACCTGCAGGATTTCCGACCCCTCGGCGAGGCGGAGGACGGGTTGTATGTACGGACCCTGCCCGTGTACCGGGTTCCGGAGTCGCGCTGGGGCGGCGCGCATTTCCTGGCCGGCTGCAAGCGGTGGGGCGGCGGGCTCTGGCCGACCTACGCCTTCAACCTCGCCGCCCTCGCGGCGCTGTCCGCGGCCCTGTTCGGCCTGCTGGGAATCCGGGCGCTGCCCCGCCTGCTCCGGAACCGCTGACGCGCCGCGCTACTTCTGGGGCGCGCGCACCTCTTCCTTGAGGCGCTTCAGGTGGCCGCGGCCGAGCGCCTTGACCTCGCACCCGAGCTCGAAGTAGCGGCGGATCTGGTCGTCGGACAGGATGCCGAAGCAATCCACCACGGCCAGCGGGCCGCCGACCCACTTCACCACGTCGTCGGGATTCAGCTTGAGGTAGGGCGAGTGCCGGACGGCGAGGATCAGCGCATCGACGTCGTGGCAGGCCGCGGGCAGGTCCTTCTGCACCCGGATGTTCTTGAGGTCCTCCTGGTTGCGGAAGAAGCGACCCCAGGAGTGGCCGGGCGCCGGGTAGGTGTCCTGGCTCTCCAACTCGTACCAGTGATCCACGTACGGGTCGTGGCAGTTCATCTCCGCGCCCATCTCCGCGAGGCGGCGCATGATGATCTCCGAGCCGCTGTACCGCGTGTCGCCGACGTCCTCGCGGTAGCTCGCGCCGCAGACGAGGACGCTCGAGCCGGCGATGTAGCGGCCCATGTTCCGCAGCGCGTCGCGGGCGAGCTCCGCCACGTGCAGGGCGCGGGTGTCGTTGATGTCGATCGCGCTCGTGGTGATCTTGAAGATGTCGTCCTCGAAGCCCAGCAGGTGGCGGTAGGCCCAGTAGCCGAGGCCGCCGTCCTTGGGCAGGCAGTAGCCGCCGATGCCGGGGCCGGGGAAGATGATGTTGTTGTGCGTCGGCCGGACCTTGATGGCCTTGATCACCTTCGTCAGGTCCACGCCGTTGCGCTCGGCGAACACGCTCCACTCGTCGAGGAACGCGAGGATCGTCGCGCGGTAGGAGTTCTCGACGATCTTCGTCGTTTCCGACTCGATCGGCCGGTCCATGACCGTCAGGGGAAAGTCCTTGGTGTTGAGCACCTCGTGCAGGAACTTCTCCACGCGCTGCCGGGCCTCCGGGTTGCAGCCCGCGCACACGCGCCAGAAGTCGCGGATCGAGCTGATGTAATTCTTGCCCGGCATGACGCGCTCGAAGCTGTGGGCCAGGACGGGCTCCTCCTGGAGTCCCCGCGCGCGGAAGGCCTTCTTCAGGATGGGCCAGGCGACGAATTCCGTGGTGCCGGGGGCGACCGTGGTTTCGATGAGGACCATGCAGTGCGGCTGGATCTTCTGGCCGATGACCTTCATGGTCGCCTCCAGCGCGGCCATGTCCGCCTCGCCGGTGCGGAGGTTGCCGAGGTCGTGCTTGCTGTAATCGCACTGGACGTCCACGACGACGCAGTCCGCGAGGGCCAGGCAATCGCTGTTGTACGTGGCCACGAAGGTCTTCTTCTCGTGCACGCAGCGCGCGATCATGGGGGCGACCTCGGGGTCCTCCGCCTTCACCGGCGACTCGCCGCGGGCGAGGAGGGGGATCTTCCAGAAGCTGCGGGGGCTCGGTCGCTGGCAGCCGATGACGAACTTGTTCGGCTTGCCGGTTTTCCGGTCCGTCGAGTCCGCGACGATCGCGGCCATGACCGCGCCGACGAACCCGAGGCCCATGACCACGACGACTTCCTGCCCGCGGGCCCGCGCCTCCTTGGCCAGGCCCTCGAGCCGCTGGAGCTCCGCGGCATAGTCGGATTTCTGCGGGAGCGGGAACTTTTCGCCGCTGGGACTGACGGAATACTCGGCCATGGGAGCCTCCGGGTTAGCTCGGGGCGCGCCGGCCCCGTTATGGTGCCCATGCTAGGGAGGCCCGGCGTCGGCGTCAATGCGAATTGCCTCGGCGGCCCGGGCGATCAGGACTGATTCATAAAGGAGCGTAACCCGTTCCAACCATGGAAGAACAAGGCCCGCGCACAGCAGGGCATGCGTCGGCCTCGAGGGCGAGGCCGCGCTACGCGGACGCCGCGGATGCGGCACTCGGCGTAGCCCGCGACCGCCCCCGGTCGCGGGGCCGGTTGTCTCCGCGGATTCCGGACCCCCGCGTTTCGCGAGGGGAGTCCCCTCGAGAAAAATCGCATTCCCTTCACGGATCGAGGGTTCACCGTTCTCATGAATCAGTCCTGCCGGGCGATTGTCATGAATAGCCGGGCCGCGGGCCCGTCCAACCTGCAGGGGAAAGGAGCGGCGCCCCTACAGGAGTGAGGCCTTGCGCCGAAGCCCATATCTTGCTTGCACGCGGACTTCATCCGTGTTTGACTTCAATTCACGACCATCGGGGAACTTGTGGCGTGACGCGGTGGAGGCGGCCATGGTGAAACCGGCGGAACAACGGGTGGATATCGGGGAGCGGCGCACCCAGGCGGGCTGCGGGGTGCCCCCGTCTTCCGTGAAGGGGGCGGTGGTCGTGTTCTTCGTGGCGGCGCTGCTGCTCAACGGTCACCATATCTACAGCGAGGCCACGCGCCGGCCGTACGGCTTCTGGTGGGACGTCTGGGTCCAGGCCTCCAAGCCGTTGGACTACCTTTCCTCGGTGACGCGGCTGTCCGCGCCCCGCATCTGGATCGAGAACACGTTCGGCCAATCGGAGGATACCCCGTGAAGACTAACATCCTGCGGCTGACGATCGCGTGCGCCCTGTCAGTGGTGTCCGGCCTGCCGGCCGGAGCCCAGGGCACACCCCAGCGGGTGTTGATCGTGGGCGACTCGATGATGCAGATCCCGGCCCACTCGCTGGAGCTGGCGTTGTCGCGGAAGCCCGAGGTCCAGACGAAGGCGTTCACCCGGATCGGCTCCGGCCTGGCCCGGCTGGACGTGTTCGACTGGCTGGCCCAGATGCGGACCCTCGTGGACGAGTTCAAGCCGGACACGGCGCTGGTCTTCCTCGGGGCCAACGACCACCAGGCGATGAAGACCGGCGAGGCCGTGATCCAGCCGGGCGACGCGGCCTGGGAGGCCGAGTATGCCCGCCGCGTGGGCGAGGCCATGGACCTGCTGGGCGCGGGCAAGGGCACCCGGGTCCTCTGGCTCCAGCTCCCGGACATGAAGGAGGACAAGAACCGGGAGGATGCCGACCTGATGAACCGGATCTTCTCGGCCGAGGCCGCCAAGCGGGGCGTGACCTTCTTCGAGACGCGCCCGGTGTTGAGCCGCACCCCGGGTAAGTTCGCGCCCTACGTCATCCAGGCCAACGGGATGCCGCTCCGCGTCCGGAGCTCGGACAACATCCACTTGAGCCGCGAGGGCGCCGACCTGCTGGCGGCCGCCGTGATCGATTTCCTGTGGAAAGCGACTCCGACTCCATGAGCCCGCGGGCGAAGGCAAGGCAAGCATCGGCGTGGAAGGGCGGCGGGGGAGGATGCTCCCCGCGCCGGGAGGCGCGGGCGGCATGATATTCCCCACCACCGATTTTGCCCTCTTTTTCCTGATCGTCTTCTTCGTCAGCTGGGCGCTGATCCGGCGGTACACGGGGCCGTGGAAGGTGTTCATGCTGGCCGCGAGCTGGTTCTTCTACGGCTACTGGGACTGGCGGTTCATCGCCCTGCTGGCGGGCTCCAGCGTTTTCAACCACGTCATGGCGCTGGGCATGCACCGCGGCAAGAACCCGCACGTGCGCCGCCTGCTGCTGACGCTCGCCGTCGCGTTCAACGTGTCGAGCATCGGGTTTTTCAAGTACTCGCGGTTCCTCGCGGAGCAGGTCGTGGCGGTCTGCGGCTGGCTGAAGTTCGACCTGGACGCCTGGTTCCCGGTCCTGGATTACCTGGGCCAGGTGATCCTGCCCGTCGGCATCTCGTTCTTCACGTTCCAGGCGATGAGCTACGTGATCGACGTCTACCGGCGCGTGATGCCCCCGGCGGACAGCTTCCTGGATTTCGCGCTGTACCTCGCCTTCTTCCCGCAACTGGTCGCCGGCCCGATCGTCCGCGCCCGCGACCTCGTGCCGCAGATCAGCAAGCCCTGCCCGCCGCCGACCATCGATACCGCGCGCGCGGCGTGCCTGATCCTCGGCGGCCTGTTCAAGAAGATCGTCGTGGCCAATTTCCTGTCGCAGCAAATCGTGGACCCGGTGTTCGCCCGGCCCGACCTGTACGGGGCCCTGGACACCCTGATCGGCGTCTACGGCTACGCGATCCAGATCTACTGCGACTTCTCGGCCTATTCCGACATCGCCATCGGGCTGGGCATCCTGCTGGGATTCCAGATCAACCTGAACTTCAACGCCCCGTACCTGGCCGGGTCCATCCAGGAATTCTGGCGGCGCTGGCACATTTCCCTGTCCACCTTCCTTCGCGATTACCTGTTCATCCCGCTGGGCGGCTCGCGCGGCTCGGAAGCGAAGACCTACCGCAACCTCCTGATCACCTTCCTGCTGGGCGGCCTGTGGCACGGCGCGGGCTGGACGTTTATCGCGTGGGGCGCGCTGCACGGCGTGTACTTGAGCGTGGAGCGGTTCTTCCGGCGCGCGATGGAGCGGCAGGGCTGGTCCGGGGAGGGCCTGTTCGCGCTCTGGCTCAAGCGTCTGGCCGTGTGGCACCTGGTGTGCCTCTCGTGGCTGTTCTTCCGCGGCGAGACGTTCGAGCACGCCCTGACCATGCTGCGGGCGATGAAGCTGTGGGGGACGGCCTCGACGCTTGTCACCGGCCCGGTGCTGCTGGCCATCGTGGTGGGATACGGGATGCAGTGGTTTGACGGGGACCGGGCGCAGCGGCTGTGGAACGCGTTCGGGCGGTTGCCCGCGGCGGTCCAGGGCCTCGTGACGGCCGCGATCCTGACGGTGATCCTGGCGCTGGGGCCGAAGGGCGTGGCGCCGTTTATCTACTTCCAATTCTAACGGTCTCAAAAAAAGTGCCTGACCGATACGAAAAGAGCCGCCGTCTTGCCGCGGCCCTGCTGGGTTTGTTCCTGGCGGGCGCCGCGGCCGCCCAGGACACGGCGCCGGAGGCCGTCCCGGCCGGCGAACCGGAAACCGCCGTCACTCCGGCGGTTCCGTCCCTCGAAAGCGTACTGTCCGAGCCCCTTCCGGCCGCGGTCGAGGAGGTCGTCGAGGCCGTGGAGGCGGTCCCGACCCCTGAATTGCCCGCCCTCGAGCGCGCGCTGCCCGAGGTGCTCCCGGCCGCCGCGGCCGAAGCCGTCGAGGCGGTTCCGACGCCCGATTTGCCGGCCCTGGAACGCGTGCTGCCCGAGGCCCTCCCGCCCGTCGAGGCCGCCGCGGCCGAGGCGATCCGGGCCCCGGCGGCCGCCGATCTACTGCCGGTGGCCGCGCCGGTCAGGCCGGGCGCCGCCGAGCTGGAGCGGTCCACGCCCCGCGCCCGGATGTACGAGGCGATGTTGAATTCGCAGGACGGCCGGTACGACGAGGCGATCCCGAAACTGGAGTCCGTCATCGCCGACGACCCCACGCTGATCGACGCCTGGGAGACCCTCGTATGGGACTACTGGCTTTCCGGCCGCCCGGACGATGCCCGCCGGCTGGCGAAGGAGTTCATGGACATCGCCCCGGACGAGCCGGTGGCCTACAACATCTCGGCCCAGTTCGCCTCCCGCGACGGCAACCTGGACGAGGCGGAGCGGCTCTACCGGCGCAGCCTGGCGATGAATCCCGACCAGTACGAGACCCGGTTCGCCTTCGCGAGCATCCTGCTCTGGAACGGCAAGTTCGACGAGGCGATGAAGGAGCTGAACGACCTGTACCGGCTGGACCCGGACCGCCTGGACGTGGAACTGCAGCTGGCCCGCGCCCTGACCGCCTTCGAGGAGTACGAGGAGGCGCTCGAGCACTGGAACCGCATCAACGAGCTGGTGCCGGATTACCCCGAGTACATGATGGCCCGCGCGGAGGTGCTGGTGCTGATCGGCTCGCTGAAGGAGGCCCAGTACGAGTGCGAGCGGGTCCTGGAGATCGAGCCGGACAACCTGGCCGCCCTGAACCTGCTGACGGACATCGCCATGCGGGAGCGCAAGAACGACGAGGTGGTGAGGGCCATGAAGCGGGTCCGCGACCTCGCCGACAGCGACGAGGCCAAGGCGCTGATCGAGCGGCGGCTGGCGTACTTCATGAAGGCCGAGCACGACCGGGACAAGAACACCTTCACGATGAAGCAGGTCGTCCAGGCCGGGCAGGACGCCTACCGCCGCGATCCGGGCGACATCAACGGCCACCTCTTCTACGCGGAAATGATGACGCTGGACAAAGACTACGGCCGCGCCGAGGAGCACTTCCGGATGGTGCTGGAGGAGAAGAATCCGCACAGCGACCGCGCGCTGTTCGGCCTTTTCCAGTGTTACCTGGGCCGCCTGCTGCTCGACGACGCGGAGAAGCAGCTCCGGGCCAACCTGCGGGACCTCAACCCGCGTGACCCCTACCGGCACCTGATGTGGGCGCAGCTTTATTTCGCGCGCGGCCGGTTCCGGGACGCCATGGAGTCGCTGAACCGGCTCGAGCAGGAGGGCGCCCAGGGCGCCGTGTTCACGCTGCAATACAACCGGCTCTCCTCGAGCGAATGGACGCCGTATCCCTCCGTGCGCCAGTTCCGCGACCACCTGATGACCCTCAAGCGCGCGAACTTCAAGTTCCTCACGCCCGAGCAATTCCCGGCGTACTTCGAAAGCCGGACCCGGCCCGAGCGGGTCCAGCGGCGGCCCATCCTGTACCGGTTCTTCCGATCGATCCGGAACGCGTGGACGGGGGAAAAGGACGTGTCGCCCCCGATGCTCTACGACTACGTTCCCGACCGGGTGGCCTGCGTCACCTTCGACGACGGTCTGCGTTCGACCTTCCGCTGGGCGACGCCGCTGGCCGAGGACCTCCGGGTGCCGATGTCGGTGTTTGTCTCGGTGGGGCACATCTTGAGCAACGACATCCGGTCGGCCACGTTCCCGGAACTGCGCGCGCACCGCGACACCGGGTTCTGGGAGATCAACAGCCACCTGGTGTTCGCCAGCATCGCGTCCCCGACCAACCGCGGGAGCCGGCTTGTGCACCAGCTCCCGAACCTGCTCTGGGTGGAGGCGAAAGACCGGCAGGAGACCCTGCGCGAGTACTATGCCCGGCTCCGCTACGAGTTCCAGGCCAGCCGGCAGATGTTGGTGCAGGCCCTCGGCGGCGACACCAACCAGGTCACGAGCGTGGCCTATCCCCACGGGGACATCGGGCAGGCGACCTACTGCAACATCGATCTCTTCAACGTGTCCGAGGCGATCCTGAACGAGGCCGAGATCCATTACCGACAGGGCTTCCTCCAGAGCCGGTACGGCTACTCGATGAAGCTCGACCACCAGATGATGCTCCAGCGCTGGGAGCCGGACCGGCACGCCAGCGGGCAGGACGTGCTGCGGCAGGCGTTCAAGACGCACCCCGTGTTCATCGCCCGCCGGACCCGGGCCGAGATGGCCGCGCTGCAGGGCGAGATGCACCTGGCCCTCGAGATGGTCAAGCTGCTCAAGCGCGACGGCTACCCGGACAAGGACCTGCAGGAGCTCAACGCCTACGTGCGGCGGCACCTGGCGCGCCTCGTGCCCGTCCCCGAGGCGGTGAAGGACGAGACCGGCGTCGAGACCGAGCGGTTCATCGAGATCCGCCACCCGTACCTCGGCGTCGAGGGCTACTCCACCAAGGCCAACGTGATGATCGACGAGTGGCACGTCGCGCTGAAGGGCGGGTTCAACGTCAATCCCCGGCTGACCCTCGAGGGGCGGATCGGGTACGGCGAGATCGACCAGACGGTCACCTCGAACTTCTGGACCCAGGTCACCCGGACCAACACGACGACCCGGCGGGACGTCACGACCACGATCGAAAACGGCACCAACACGGTGACGGACGAGACGATCACCACCATCTCGGAGTCGCTGGTCGGCACCAACATCATCACGTCGACGAACTTCAACTCCAGCGAGACGATGATCGGCCTGGCCTCGTCCTACATCTTCCCCAACGGCTCGGTCGGCACGCTGGACCTCCGGCAGCGGAGCTTCGACGGCGACCTGGCGGGCGAATCCGTGCTGACCTACTCCCTGGAATACCTGTGGCGGCCGGTCCTCCCGCTCGACATGTCCATCCGGTACGAGCACGGGATGGTGCCGTCCGCCCGCGCGATCGTGGAGTACGACGGCGGCGGCCTCGGCGCGATCTGGCGGGCCAAGGACGAGTGGAACGCGACCGGGACGGCGGTGTACTGGTCCCTGGAGGATGACAACTCGCTGCTGCGCCTGATGCTGGAGAATTTCTGGCGGATCTCGGAGCGCTACGACATCTGGCTGGGCCTGCACGATTCGCTGATCACCGCCGACATGGCGAGCGACCTCTACTGGACCCCGTACTGGGAACAGCGGCACTACCTGATCGTCCGGCTGCGCCGCACGTATCCGAAGTATTTCGGCATGGTGCGCGTGAACGTCGGCGTGGTGAAGTCCAAGGGGCGGCCGGAGGAATGGGATATCTACAACGAGCGGGCCGCGCGGGCCGAGGGGCAGGGCTGGTACCCGGGCGATACGCCCGACCAGGGCTGGGACCGCCTGATCGGGTTCAGCGCCAGCCTCCGCCGGGAATGGGCCAACGGCTGGGAGATCGAGGGCGAGGCCTCGGTCAACGCCCTGCGGGAGCAGACCGAACGCAGCCTGTCGGGCAGCCTGATTTACCGGTTCTAGTGTCATGTTCCAGAAATACATGGGCACAGAGACCGCCCCCTGCCGGCTTGTCCGGCAGGAGCGGGAGGTTGGCGAACGCCGCGCCAGGCGCGGCGTTCCCCCGCCTTGTTCACCGGCGGGACAAGCCCGCCGGGGTTGAGGAAGGAGCAGCATGAGACACAACGCGATTCTGGGCGGGTGGGTGCTGGCGGCGGGGCTCGCGCTCCCGGGGGTGGGCCGGGCGGCGGACGCGCCCCGGCGCGTCCTGATCC